>JAQTYS010000085.1 GCA_028688175.1 Methanothrix sp.
GTCCTTGAGTTATGGTTTGTAGCTATCCTGATGGCTGTTATTGGCAGTACTTCCGAGCAGTTAAACAGCGGAATGATGTATATTCATCGATTCTCGGTCTGGATGATCCCGTTATTAGTGTTAATTGTAATCTATAGTATGAGATATTATCCAAAAGTTAAGGTAAGCAGCCTTCTTCTAATTGGTTTTATTATTTCAGCAGGCATTACGTCATCTCTTCTAATTGACTACGATTACTCAAATCACCTTCGTTTTAATAGTTTGGCAAATGTGATCATAATTGATACGCCTTGGGCATATAATCCTCCTCCCGAGGTGTTTGTCGAACGAACTGTTGGAGTAGATGGAGCAAATCCGGACGATTACTTGCCAATTATAATTACCTATAATAATCGTCCAAGAAAGATATTTACAGATCGAGAACATGAAGGTGAAATTGACCAATGGATTCGAACTAAGGGCTTAGGTAGTAATACCATCAATCGTTTGGACGATAGATTCTTGTATATTAATTTTGATAATAGCTTTGAAGACTTGATTCCTGCTTCAACTAACGTATCAGCAATATATCATAGCCATAGGAATGATATAATTAATACGAATATATCTATGTTTGGGTTCGGTGGGAATTGGTATTCACTAGAAGGATGGGATGGTATACCTACACGTTGGATTTCTGAAGATGCCTCTCTATGCTTTGTGTGCCAAGAGAAAAAAAATGCATCATTATCATTACAAGCGATAAGTTACATGATTCCTGGAGTATTGAATGTTGAATTAAATGATAAGGTCCTTGAAGAATTAACTATTGGCACAGGTGAGTTTTTCCCGGTAAATGTATCAATAGTCCTAGAAAAAGGGATTAATACTATACACTTCAAAGTGCCACAAGAATGCAATAGGCCGTGTGATACACCAGGAATAATTAGTGGAGATGGTAGATGCCTCAGCGTAGCCATCCGAAATATATCATTAAACGAAATAAAATAATGTGCAAGAGGATGCACCGCGGAATTTTACACAGTCTATGGCCTTTGGCTCAGGCTTTCACAGCCAAAAAAACTGGACCGGCACTCAGACTCGCTGGATTCGAGGATTAAGTCCTCTGCGGAGTTTAGGATGGAAGCCTATTTTACTATCTTTATCACACCTTTTTTTGAGAACCAATAACATCCTTCGTTCACGAGATCCAGTGTCCAGTCCCCCTGCCCCGGATCTGGATATTCTAGTTCAATCTCTAGGCATTCCCCTGGCCGGAGCGCACTAGGAAGTGGGTGCCTCGGCAATTCTCTAAACTTCCCAGAGCCAGGATCTCCATCTCTTAGGGCTATGCTCACCCAGCCGGAGCCCGATGCTCTATTATCTAGCCACACGGCATCGCCACAATTCTCAAGTTTGAGCTTTAATTTTAATTTGTCCTGGAATATCCTCCAAGAGAGAACATTGATCCTTGCAGATACATTAGCATCCAAGTCAGCCGTCGTCTTGTGCACAAACGGCTTAAGGGCGGTAATAATGTTTGCCAATCCTGCTTTAATCTGTGCAGCCTGCAAGATAGTTAAGCTTTCTTGGGATTGAGGAAAGAGTCCATTGATCTGGTGAAACCGAGTGGCTTGAATAAATCCAACCTTCTTCAATAAATAATCTAAGTATTCTACTGTGAAGGGACTCTCTAGGCACCCATAGCTCTTCATCTCAGCATCAAGCCATCGCTCAAGCTCCTTGTTACCGGTGTCCCAAGCCCCCTCGTGTATTCCTAGGACGCCACCTGGAGTGAGAAATCGAAAGCATTGTGCTAAACATTTTTCTTCACCAACTATGTGGTGGAGTGCATCAAAGAATAGGATGGCATCGAACGATTCATCGGGGAAGCTGCACTCTTCGGTCGTAGTACAGTGGAACATTGCTCCGTGCTGGTCTTCGAGATGATAGTGTTTGATGTGGGATCTTACTCGCTCTTCTGCGATCTTGATGAAGTCCTCGGAAGGCTCCATCGCATCTACTTGATAGCCTTGTGAGATCAAAATCTCTGTAATCCACCCAGGACCACTCCCTACCTCGAGTACTCTACCACCAGGTCTTATCCTCATGGCCTGGAGAATATTCAATACATTATACATTAAAGAGTAGTAGGCAGCATTGCCTGCTGTGAAATCATAGGGCTTAGAGAAAAGATATTTGTAGGCATACTCTGGTAGGGCTGCTACATAATCCTTGCTTGCCTTGATGCGAGCATCGTAATTAGGATTCTGCACATACCGGCAATGCTTTGGAGGCCGGAGAGCGTTAGCCTGCGCCGGATCATCCTGGTGGGTCAGGCCCTGAACAAAGTGCATTATATGCCTAAGCAAATCCATAGCTTTCCATTGCCAATATATTGCAGTTTTTCAAGATGAGCTATCCCGAGATCGTTTATCATGTTATATTGTTTGTTCTGTATCGATATCCATACCGTTGTCGGTCTTATTATCTTTTCAATTGCCCCCAACATTAAATACCTTTGCATACGAATTTTAGCATTGGTGGACAGATGGTACAAGTAGATGAGGCTACGAGGGTAATATTTATTTAGACTCCCATCTTATGAAAGATCATGCCCTGTACAGTGATCGTCGATAATATCATATTTCGCACGACATCGACGCAGTCCTGAATGCTTTAATGTATGGGCTCTCTGAATATGTTTAAATTAATCCGGATCAATAAAAAGCCACAATGACGGGGCAGATGTAGTGAACCAATAATCGGAGTAGCGAAATTATGACTTTCATCACCTACGCACAAAATTTTGAAGATGTACTTCTCTGGCGGGCGCTGAAGCATATTGAAAATGGATTCTATATCGATGTGGGCGCATGGTCTCCTGATATAGACTCTGTAACGCGTGCCTTCTACGAGCGCGGCTGGCGAGGTATTAATATCGAACCAAATTCGGAGTTCCATGCCCAGCTAATGGCGCATCGGATTCGTGATATAAATTTGCGCATTGCAATAAGTGACAAGCCTGGAACGCTAATCATGAACTTTCTGAGCAATCCTGGTTTATCAACTCTTGATGAAGCCATTGCAAAAAGACATGCCAGTACAGGTTTGACGATCGATAAACAGGATGTAGTGGTAACAAATCTCGCAACCTTGTGGAAACAGCATGTGCCTGAGGACCAAGAAGTCCATTTCCTCAAAATCGATGTTGAAGGATTTGAGGAAGCTGTATTACGAGGAAATGATTGGACAAAAAACCGCCCCTGGATTGTCGTCGTTGAGGCAACCTTGCCTATGTCCCAGCAGGAGAGCCATGATACATGGGAGCCCATACTTCTCAGTGCAAATTATTGCTTTGCATATGCCGATGGGATAAATCGCTTTTACGTAGCGATTGAGCATGCTGAACTCCTTCCTGCTCTTAAATATCCTCCGAATTTCTTTGACGACTTTAAGTCAAATGCGCAACATCAAGCTGAGTCCTCTGCCCAACAAGTTTTTCCTGAAGCCTCCGCCACAATTATGGTTGAGCGCGAGCGCGCCAAATGGTTTGAAAACGAATGGAATGCTACAAAGAGCAGAGCAGAAAAGCATATCGGCGAGCTTGCTGAAGTCCGTGATCGAACTATCCAGCATGATTTCCAGTTAACTGAAAGATCACAGACGCTCGACAGCGCGACTCATGAACTGAACATGGAACGTGAGCGCGTCAAATGGCTTGAAAACGAATGGAATGCTACGAAGAGCAAAGCAGAAATGCGGATCGGCGAGCTTGCTGTAGTCCGTGATCAAACTATCCAGCTTGAGTTCGAGCTAACAAACAGATCACAGGCGCTCGACAGCGCGACTCAAGCATTGAACAAGGAACGTGAGTGTGTCAAGTGGCTTGAAAACGAATGGAACGCAGCCAAGGTCAAGGTCGATGAACTCAACGGCAGTTCGCATTACTGGTGGGCTATGGCCGATTATTTGAATCATGAACTTCAATCCGTAAAATCCAGCTATTGCTGGCGCGTCTCTCGCCCACTACGCGATGGCTTCGATTTATTGTTTCGAGTATGGATCATGTTCGCAAGTATCCCTAAGACAGTCAAGGGCAGTATTCAAAGTCTGTTCAGTTCCATTCTTGCCGAGTTGATCAATTTTTCCCTGGATCACCCTAAGATCAAATTGCAAGCTTTGGCATTGTTGCGCAGAAGTCCAGCTCTTGAGGCACAGTTGCGTAGGTTTGCTGCGGCAAGGGGTATGATTCCTGGCGGAAAAACTGTGCAGATCTATTCTATGGAAAATTTTGAACGATCAATAGAGCTTTCGAATCTTACGCCCAGTGTCCATCGTGTCTATGTCGATCTGAAGGCCGCCATCGAGCGACAAAACAAGGGGAGCTCTTAATGCGCATCGTTATCGATCTACAAGGTGCACAGACGAAAAGCCGTTTTCGAGGAATCGGGCGATACTCGCTTTCATTAGCTAAAGCCATAGTGAGCAACCGGGGTGAGCACGAAGTCTTCATCGCCCTAAACGGCTTATTCCCAGACACCATTGAGCCTATCCGTGCCTCCTTTGATGGCCTGCTGCCACAAGACAACATACGCGTGTGGTATGCACCAGGTCCAGTGCGTGAATGTGAACCCGGAAATAACTGGCGTCGTGAGGCCGCCGAGCGTATTCGTGAGGCTTTCCTTGCCAACCTTCAACCTGATATAGTGCATATCACCAGCCTGTTTGAAGGCTATGAGGATGATGCTGCAACCAGCATCGCCTCGTTCGATCAAAGGACTGCAACTATTGTCACGCTATATGACCTTATTCCTTTTCAAAATCCGGATCAATATCTGCGCCCGTATCCTAATTATGAACAGTACTACCTGCGCAAGGTAGAGCATCTTAAGCGGGCAAGTGCTTGGTTTGCAATTTCCGCCTATTCAGCAAAGGAAGGTTGTGAAGTACTCGGTCTCAAAGGTGACCGAGTATTCAATATATCATCTGCTAGCGATCTGCGTTTCAAGCACATTGAAATTTCAAACCAAACGCAAGAAGAATTACGCCAACGCTATGGAATCACTCGTCCTTTCGTGCTCTACGCGGGCGGTGAAGATCGAAGAAAAAACCTTCATCGTCTAATTCGAGCATATGCATTGCTTTCTTCCGATCTGCGCAAAACGCATCAGTTGGTGCTAACGGGTAAAATTGTCGAATTTGAGATCCATGCCCTGCAAAGAACTGCAAAATCCGCCGGATTGGACAAGGATGAGCTGGTTTTTACCGGTTATGTTACTGATAATGAGTTGGTGCAGTTTTATAACTTGTGTAAATTGTTCGTTTTTCCTTCATGGTATGAAGGTTTCGGATTACCTGCATTGGAGGCGATGTCCTGTGACGCGCCGGTAATTGCAGCCAACACCTCTAGTCTTCCGGAGATAATGGGGCGAGATGATTCCATGTTTGACCCATTTTCTGAAGATATCATCGCGGCTAAAATCAGCGAAGTGCTGACGAATGATGCCTTTCGCTCAGAGCTTATTCGCCATGGTGCTGATCAGGCGAAAAAATTTTCCTGGGACGAGAGTGCAAAGCTGGCTATCGAAGCTTATGAGCGTCTCCATTCTGAGCAACAAATGAACTGCAAAAAAGTCCAACCGCTTGAACATCGCCTTAAGCTAGCTTATATCTCGCCTCTACCACCAGAGCGTAGCGGTATTGCAGATTATAGTGCCGAGCTATTGCCCGAATTGGCACGCCACTATGATATCGAGGTGATCGTCGCCCATCCGGATGTGTCCGATCCCTGGATCAAGGCATGCCTACCCGTCCGCCAGGTTGAATGGTTCATTCAGCATATTAACCGCTACGATCGCCTACTCTATCACATAGGAAACTCACCTTTTCATCAGCATATGTTCGATCTTCTTTATCGCTTCCCTGGTGTGGTGGTATTACATGATTTCTTCTTAAGCTCCGTGAAAGCACATCTGGATCTTAACGGCCAGGTTCCTGGCACATGGGTGCCAGAGCTTTATGCTTCTCATGGCTACGCAGCGGTTTGGGAGCGTTTTCATGTGAATGATTCGATGGAGGTTGTATTCAAGTACCCATGCAACTTCAGCGTTCTCCAAAACGCAATGGGCGTAATCGTTCACTCTGCTTATTCGATCAGCCTAGCAGAGGAATGGTATGGAGAAGGGCTAGCAAAAGAATGGGTGGTTATTCCTCTTTTGCGTTCCTCGGCTAAGAGGACAGAGCGGATAACCGCGCGCCAGAAACTTGGGCTAGGACCTGATGATTTAATCATTTGCAGCCTTGGCCTCCTTAATCCAATTAAGGGAAATCATCGTCTTCTGAAAGCCTGGCTGAACTCCAGATTGGCTCAGGATCCAAGGTGTCGATTGGTCTTTGTGGGTGAAAACGAGGGTGGTGATTATGGCCGCCGAATGCTGGACACTATCCGCCAGAGTGGCCTTAGTGATCGCATTCGCATAACCGGCTGGTCAGATGCCGATACCTTCCGTCATTATCTTGCAGCCGCTGATATGGCAGTACAGCTACGCACACTATCACGCGGTGAAACTTCGGCTTCGATACTGGATTGCTTGAATTATAGCTTACCCACTATTGTCAACGCTAATGGTTCGATAGCCGAGCTGCCAAAGGACGCAGTATGGATGTTACCGGATGAGTTCGAGGACAACGAGTTGGTCAAGGCACTTGAAACTCTGTGGAGCGATGCCGAGAGACGCCATGCGCTGGGCACGCGAGCACGCGAGATGATTATGGCCTGCCACACACCCCGTGCGTGTGCTGAACAATATGTTCAGGCCATCGAATCTTTCTATTCAGGTGCGAAGACAGGCACGCAGGGATTGGTTGAAGTGCTGGCCGGATTAGGGGATGCGCCTGATGATGCGGCAATCAAAGCCCTAGCATCTGCCATTGCCCAGAATATGCCCTCTAAGCGTCCGGCACATCAGCTTCTGGTGGATATTTCGGGCCTGGTACAAAGGGATCTTAAGACTGGTATTGAGCGAGTGGCACGAAGTATTCTTGAGGAATTGCTCCTCAATCCACCGGCTGGCTACAGGGTGGAACCGGTATATGCAACATCAGACCGTCTGGGCTATCGCTATGCACGAGATTTCACCCTGCGTCTTTTGAAGTGTCCTGCAGGTAACCTGGCAGACGATCCAATAGAAGCTTACCCTGGTGATATCTTCCTCGGGCTCGAGCTGCAGTCGCAGATTGTACCAGTGCAATTGAGCTATCTGGAATCGTTCCACCATTGGGGCGTCAAGGTCTATTTTGTAGTATATGATGTGCTCCCTATTTTGATGCCTCATTACTTTCCAAAAGGAACGAATGAGATTCATGCCAAGTGGCTAAATGCTATTGCCCAATTCGACGGTGCACTATGCATCTCCATGACAGTTGCAGACGACATTTCAGGATGGCTTAAGACCAACGGCCCAAAACGCCTGCGCCCCCTCAAAATCGGTTGGTTCCATTTGGGTGCAGATGTTGAAAATTCTGTGCCTACACTAGGCCTGCCAGAAGATGCGCAGCAGATGCTTGCTCAGCTTGCACAATGCCCCAGCTTCCTGATGGTGGGCACCATAGAGCCGCGCAAAGGATACCTGCAAACTATTGAAGCCTTTGATTGCTTATGGAAACAGGATTTGAATGTAAACCTCATTATTGTTGGAAAAGAAGGCTGGATGAGCGTACCGGATGAAATGCGCCGCACTATCCCGAAGATAGTCAAGACGCTTCGCAACCACCCCGAAATGGGGAAGAGGTTGTTTTGGCTTGAAGGGATTAGCGACGAATACTTAGAAAAAGTATATGCTGCTTCCACCTGCCTCATAGTTTCTTCGGAAGGAGAAGGCTTTGGGCTGCCACTCATCGAGGCCGCGCAACACAAGCTGCCAGTCATTGCTCGTGATATTTTAGTATTCCATGAAGTGGCTGGAGAGCATGCTTTTTACTTCAAAGGCAATGAGCCTGCTGATCTGGCCGGGGCGATAAGGGAATGGCTGGAGTTGTACCGATCTGGTCGGCATCCTAAGTCTGACGAAATGCCATGGCTGACATGGAAGCAAAGCACAGAGCAACTGCTGGATGTAATCCTGAAAGAGAATTGGTATGCAGAGTGGATGCCTCAAGATGCCGGATAATAAGAAGGTCTCTAATGCAATTTACTTGGCCCAGTTACATGATATGGCAATCATACCTGCATCATCACTCGTGGGTATCACTTCAAAGGAAAATTGCTTATCAATCCAATCATAGGTGGTTATGTAGTCTAAGCTTTGTGCCGCAGGGCTGAGAAGATACTTTCCTGAGAGCATTGGTATGTGGTCTATTCTGAGGTCTATATGTCCGCCACCAACGGATACTCTTAGTGGGGTCTTCTTAATCTTCGTGTTCGTTCCAAAAATGTGACGACCATCTTCTGTATGAATTGCAATGCCAAAAGTTATGTCCGATACATCTTCCTGGGCATAGTAGTGTATCCTCACAATCATTGGATCTCTCGAATTGAATCTCAATCCTTTAATTCCAAATTTATCTAAAAATTCCACATCAGTTATGGTCACCTTCTGATTGCCCCACCTTTTTGGGCTACTTGGTGCCATAGTAGAATCATCCGAGAGATCCTTGCTTTCAGACCTACAATAGACATATTTATCTAATACCTCTCCCGTCTCCCCAAATGCCCTCTGCTCGCCCCCGCCCAAGAGCAGCGTCCTATCGCAAAACCTTCTAACAGCACCCAGATCATGAGAGACGAAGAGAATCGTCACGCCTTCCTTCCGGTAGCGGTTGAAGACATCAAAGCATTTCTGCTGAAACTCCATGTCCCCAACAGCTAGCACCTCGTCCACCAAGAGAACATCCGGATTGGTCTGAATGGCAGTGGAAAAGGCCAGACGAACCTGCATTCCCGAGGAGAGGTTCTTAAGCTTGGTGTCCTCGAACCTATGCAGGTCCGCAAAATCTATCACATCATCAATCCGTTCATCGATCTCTCTTCTGGATAGGCCCATTATGGTGCCATAAACGCCAATATTTTCCCTAGCCGTCATATCGGGATGAAAGCCTACTCCCAATTCCAAAAAGGGCGTCATCTTGCCTTTAATTCGAACCGTTCCCTTGGATGCCCGCAAAATATTGGCTATGATTTTCAGCAGTGTGCTCTTGCCTGAGCCGTTGTCTCCGATTATGCCCACGCATTCACCTGCTTCCACCTGGAAGCTGATGTCCTTTAATACAGAGAAAGTCTCATAATTGTTGGGCCTCATCAACCCCATCAGGTTCTCAAAGAACGTGGACCTTTTCTCATGGGGAATCTGGAAGGTCTTCCAGATGTGCTCCACCTCAACCGCCATTTCTAGATCGCCTCGGCAAATTTGGGCTCCAGTCGATCGAAGATCAGGTAGCCTGCGAAAAGCACCAGTATCGAGCATATGCCCATGTAGGCCAGACTCATGGGCTCCGGCCCCGTCCGATAGAGAATACAATCACGCATCATTGTTATTATCTGGGCCATGGGATTGATCATTACCATCCAGCGCACATTCTCTGGGAATATGGTGATCGGATATATAATTGGCGTGGCAAAGAAACCGATCTGCACAATCACTTTCCAGATGAATTGCACATCTCTGAAGTAGACATTCAAGGCGGCCAGGGCCAGAGATAATCCTATAATGATGAGAAATAGGCATGCAAATATGATAGGGACGTAGGCTAAGGTCATTCCGGGCACAACTCGGAAGACGGCCATGAATATTATGAATACTACGAACTCCAGGACGGTCATCATGAGCGCCATGATGCAGGTGGATATGACGAGAATGTCTCTCGGGAAGTAGACCTTTTGCACCAGGCTGGGCTTTCCCACAATGCCCCAGATGCTTAAGGAGGTTCCTCTGTCCAGGAAGTTCCAGAGGATGATTCCCAGCAGAAGGAAGAGCTGGTAATGCTCTACCTGAATGCGCATGAGGTTCGTGAATACAACATAAAGGACCAGGAGCATAAGCAGCGGGTCTAAGAGAGACCAGAAAAAGCCCAGAGCGGAATTCTTGTAGCGCAGCTTGAAGTCACTCCAGGCCACGCGCAGAATCAGATCGCGGTACCTGTAAAGCTCATGAATGTGATTTGCAGTCAGCAACTTGTACACCTTTGTTGTCTTTTGCCTAATTGATGCAATCTGATTTTTGCTCTGAAAGTCGCCGGGAGATACAGCCGATCTTAATCCTGCAAGGAGATAATAAACCTTTGCACTATGAATTATC
>JAQTYS010000384.1 GCA_028688175.1 Methanothrix sp.
CGTGGACAGCAGCCTTTTGGCCAGGGTGGCACATGATGTTTTGGGTGGCAATGCTCTGGCCGTGATCCTGGACAGCATTGTCATGCCCAGAAGCGAGCTTGAGGGTGCAAAAGAGCAAGCAAGATCCCTGGGGCTCAATTACCGAATAGCAGAATTCCCCCTCCTGAAAAATGAGCAATTTTGCACTAATCCGGTCACGCGCTGCTACATCTGCAAGAAAAGGTCTGCTGCGGTTTTAAAGAGCATCGCCAGAGAGGAAGGCATAGGCTGCATCGCTGATGGTGTCAACCTCTCTGATTTCCGGGACTATCGGCCCGGAATTGCTGCCTGCGATGAAGAAGGAATCTGGCATCCTTTTGTGGATGCGGCAATAACTAAAGAGGATATTCGCGCCCTGGCTCGTAACCTGGGCCTGGCTATCTGGAACAAGCCTTCCGCTGCTTGCCTCGCCTCCCGAATACCTTATGGCCAGACGATTACGCCAGAGAGCTTGAGAATGGTGGAAGAGGCAGAAGAATACCTAAAGAGCCTGGGCTTCTTACAGCTACGGGTGCGATCCCACGGACGCCTGGCCCGAATTGAGCTGCAAGAGCAGGATATGGCAAGGGCCATGAAATGCCGCGATAAGATCGCCAAGAGGCTCAAATCCATTGGGTTTGACTATGTCGCCCTGGATCTGGAGGGCTTTCGCAGCGGGAGCATGAACGAAGGTATCATGAAAGAGGTCGTATGAAAGAGGTTCTATGGACGTTCAGGAGATAAGAGCGGATTTTCCCATCCAAAAGGATGTCATCTATCTGGACAGCGCCTCCACCAGCCTGACTCCAGAACCTGTTCTGAAGGCGGTCTCGGATTATTACCGTAGCTATAAGGCCAATGTAGGCCGGGGCGTCTACCGCATGGCACAGCTCGCCGACCAGCGCTATCGAGATGCTCACCGCAAAGCGGCGAAGTTCATAGGTGCGCCTGAACAAGAAGGCATGACAATCTTCACCAGGAACACCACCGAGTCCATTAATATCGTCGCTCGCGGCCTTCGGTGGAAGAAGGGAGAGCGCATCGTCACCACCCTTCTGGAGCATCACTCCAATCTTCTACCCTGGATGAGACTGAGAGAGAAAGGCGTAGATCTACAGGTCATAAAGCCGGACCAGACTGGGATGATTGATCCGGCCGAATATGAAACGGCAATAACCAAAGGCACACGGCTGGTGGCTGTAAGCCAGCTCTCCAATGCCCTGGGAACTGTTCTTCCCGTAAAGGAGATAGGCAAGATCTGCCGGGAGCGAGGCGCCGCCCTGCTGGTGGACGGCGCTCAGTCCGTGCCGCACATGCCCATAGATGTCAAGGATATCGATTGCGATTTCCTCTGCTTCTCCGGGCACAAGATGCTCGCGCCTTTGGGCAGCGGCGTTCTCTGGATCAAGAAGGAAGGAGAGGTCGAGCCGCTCCTGGTGGGCGGAGGCATGGTGGCAGATGTCAGCGAAGACGGCTATGTGATCAAGAAGGGCTATGAGGGCTTTGAAGCCGGCACGCCCGACATCTCGGCAGGCATCGGTCTGGGAGCTGCTGTGGACTACCTGACACGGGTAGGTATTGAAAATATCCACCATCATGAGCAATCGCTTACCGAAAAACTGCTGAAAGGGTTGGCGGAGATAGAAGGGGTGGCAGTTTATGGGCCGGGCACCGGATCAAGCCAGCAGGCGCGAGGCGGCGTGGTCTCCTTTGCAGTGGAAGGCCTCTTGCCTCACGAGGTAGCTCTCATGCTCGACCAGGCCTCGAATATCTGCGTTCGTTCCGGCCATCACTGCTGCATTCCCTTAATGAAACACCTTGGGCTGAAATACGGTACCGTCCGCGCCTCGCTTTACCTTTATAACACCGAAGATGAGATTGAAACGCTGCTGGCAACGCTGGAGCAAATAGCCAGGATGGCTTAGTAGACGCAGAGACGGGCAAGAAATGATCAAAGAATACAAGTGTCTGAAGCTGGACGGCGCCAATGCCGCAGAAGCGACCTGCCAGGTGGTAGAAGAGGTTCCGCTCTCCATCTTCATCAACGGTCGGCATTTCGTTACCGCCATGACCAGCCCCCGGATGAGAAAGGAGTTTGTCCTTGGCCACCTCTTTGCCGAGAGGATTATTTGCAGACCGCAAGAGATCGAGTCTCTGGAGATCGAGGGTAATGTAGCTCGCGCCATTGTCGCCCATCCCATGCGAGCGATCGTCCCCCGTCGGCCCATCGTGAGCGGCTGCGGCGGAATTGCTTCCTTTCTGGATGAGTCCAAGCTTCCTGAGATCAACTCGAATCTGAGAATCGACAGAATGCAGGCCCAACAGGCCATGGGGGCCATCTCGCTCTCCGAGACGCACATAGCCACGGGGGGAGTGCATTCCGTTGGCCTTTTTGCAGAAAACGGGCCAATCTGCATCATCGAGGACATCGGCAGGCATAATGCCCTGGACAAAGCCATCGGCTATGCGCTGCTCCAGAAGCAAAATTTCGATTTCAGCCAAACCTTTGCAGCCTGCACCGGCCGGGTATCTTCCGACATGGCTCTCAAATGCTCAGTGGCCGGCATT
>JAQTYS010000086.1 GCA_028688175.1 Methanothrix sp.
TCTTTCACCGGCATGCACTTCTGCTCGAAAAGAGCGCCAAAGCTGCGGGAGAGCTCACGCACCGTCTGGCTCTCCGGAAGGGAGAGGCTATGGTTGCTGGTGATGGGACTGCCATTCAGGAGAATATGATAGTGATAGGTGCTGCCGGGATGCTCTCCCGCTTCCTTTATGGATAAAGTGATGGTTGGCTCGTGGCCCATATGGTGCGTCCTCGGTTTAGTTTTTGCTGGCAGTTATTCCGGATGACTAGATAAGGCATGCGACTGGAAAAAGTTAATTATCGATGTATACCTCGAAAGCCTCATCCACAGAGGACGACCAAAGCCGGTCCGCCCGATTGACCTGGCCCGCGCCATGAGCCGCGGGGGGCGAGCATCCCGCTCCCGGACCGGCGGCACCCTGCGAGCGGGCCCGCCCGGGCGTGCGAATGCAACCGGCCCAGAGGTCAGCAACCCTTCATGCTGTCAGAAAAGAGTTAAATCCACTCAACGTGCATGAGTTAAAGATATGTTTGCTGAGTACATTGCTGCCGCTCTGGAGCGGGCTGAATATGAAATAATCGACGACCTTGAGCCATATTATGCTCACGTCCCTGGGCTTTTGGGAGTCTGGGCCACCGGCAGGACCTTTGAAGAATGCCGCAGAGAACTGATCAGCACGATTGAGGGATGGATCGTCCTCGGGCTCAGAATGGGGACGCCAATCCCACCCATTGACGGCCGTACCATCGATGTGTCTGTGGAGCCGGTATCCGTTGTCCAATAAACTTGTTCCGGTTTCGAGACGTGAACTCATCCGGCGGTTGGGCGAGTTGGGATTCAGCGGACCTTTTAAAGGTTCTGGACACGAGTTCATGACAAAAGGAGCGATCCGCATCAAGCTTCCAAATGAGCATCGCAGCCAGCATATCGGTGCCGAACTCCTTGCCCGAATTCTGAGAGACTCTGGAATCAGGCGCGATGAGTGGTTTTCACTGGCTTAGATGGGTACTACACAGCAACCTCAACGCTTCTCGTAAAATCGTAGGCTTTGGGATCGGTATCCTGTCCTCCTTCAACCTTCCAGATGAAACTCTATCGCCTCTTTCATTAGCTCAACCGTCTCCTCTTCGGTTTCGGCTGCAGAAACTACACCAGAGAGGTCAGGGCAGTATGCAGAGTAATTCCCTTCGCCCTTCTCAATAATTATCGTGTACTTTGTCATTCTAAATCTACTGTCTGTGACTGCCTTTGATGCTTACCAGATGCCATCCATCGGCCTCGATCAGCCTGATTGCATCTCTAACTCTCATGCATCCCTCCGAAAAATAATCCATCCGGCCTTGCAGAAGGCCTTGACTGCTTTCTTCCCAGATAGATTTGGCAGCCTGGACATCTGACGACTACTTCCATCATTTGCTTGCCACTAGTTGCTTTGCTCCTTTCATCCATCACTTCCAGGCAGCCTTCGATAGCCTCTTTGATATTGTCAAGAGCTTCTTCCAGGGTCTTTCCCTGAGAGATGCAACCGGGAATGGACGGACACTGCACAACAAGCCATCCATCTTCTCCTTCGCTGATCAGAACCTTCAGATTCATCCATGACCTCAGCTGCATTCTTGCCTTAGTATCTCACAATGGTAATACGAGACTTACGCCACCTGGTACGATACACCTATCGCCCGAAACTCCTCGGTATCCCGCCGCTCCAGCTTGGCCATGATCGGCAGTCATCAGATTTTTCTATATGGTGAGATTAACCTGCCATAAAACCTGCGGGCGGGTTTTATCCAAATGCAGTCCCTTTACACGAGCCCCATACAATCCATGGCAGTCATAGTAGGCGAGCTGATAGCAGTGGGAGCCAAGGAGTGAAGTGCCATGACCATCGAAGACCGCGCCCGGAAGGATTCCATCCGTCTTATCTTATTCGTCGTCTGTGCATCGATCTTCATGGCAAATCTGGACACAACAATAGTCAACATCTCTCTGCCCACCATCTCCCGATACTTTGGTGTAGGTACAGGAGAGGTATCCTGGATATCCCTCTCCTATTTTCTTGCGGTAACCAGCCTTCTTCTAGCCTTCGGACGGCTGGGAGACCTCCTGGGATTTCGAAAGCTCTTCCTTGGGGGGATTTTGATCTTTGCTTTTAGCTCATTTCTCTGTGCACTGGCACCAGGGATCACGGAAATAATCCTATTTCGAATCCTTCAAGGGATCGGCGGAGGCATAATGGTGGCATTGGGCCCGGCCATAATTTCGGCTTTTCTTCCCCAGGCAATAAGGGGCAAGGCACTGGGATATGTGATGGCCTCAGCCTCCATCGGCATTGCGATTGGTCCGGTAATTGGCGGTTTTCTCACAGTCTATATTGGATGGCGCTGGATATTTTTAGTGAATGTTCCTTTGGGAATTGTGGCAGCACTTATAGGTTATAAGGCATTGCCCAGGGATCATCCCCATGCCGGGGGAAGCTTCGATCTACTGGGTGCAGGCCTTATCTTCTCTTCCCTGGCCATGATCATCTACGGCTTGAACCAGGGTACAAAGCTTGGTTGGGGATCAAATACAATTATAGGAGCTTTCTCTTTAGGCATTCTTTTCGCAGTTGGATTTATCTTAAGAGAGAAACGGTATTCAAAACCACTGGTTGACCTGAAGCTTTTCAATAATCTCAACTTCGTCCTGCCTAATTTGGGGGCTTTCTTGATGCTTCTGGCATTTGCAGGGGCTCTATTCGCTCTACCTTTTTATATGGAACTGGGGAGGGGATTTTCCACAGTTGTCGCCAGCCTATTCCTGACAATCACATCATTAGCAGCTGCCGTATCAGCTCCCATAGGTGGGGCCATATATGACCGTCGGGGCCCAAGACTCGCCTGCCTGACCGCCTCTGCCAGCACACTCCTGGCCTTCCTGCTGTTCTTCTTTTTAGATGCAGGCGGACTTCAGAAGATCATCCTTGTACTTGCCCTGGCACTCATGGGAATAGGCTACGGCATGTATGCTCCACCTACTCTCAGCATCGTTGTAGGCCAGTGTCCTAAAGAGAGAGGGCTGGCTTCAAGCATAATGATGACCTCCAGGGACATAGGAGTTATAGCAGGAATTGCTCTCTTCGAGACGGTTTTCAGCGCTGCAACTCAGGGCTCGACTTCTATACATCAAGCATCCTCCCAGACAGTTGCCCTGGGATTTCACCACGCCGTTGCACTTGGAATTGCGGCCTCTCTCATGGCTTTGATCATTTCCTTGATGATCAAAAACAAGGCATCAGACAGCAGTTCGACTATTCACAAAAAAAGAGGATAAGCTCTCTTAATTCCATTTCCCATCCTTCATCAGCCACTCGTTCATATCCGCCGCCGCAGTCTTGCCCTCGCCCATGGCGCTGATCACTGTGGCTCCGCCGCTGGTGATGTCTCCACCCGCCCAGACTCCTTGCATGGTGGTTCGGCCCCGCTCGTCCACCACCAGCGTGCCCCATTTGGTGGTCTTAAGCTGTGGTGTGCTGGAAGCGATGAGGGGATTAGGCACTGTGCCTACGGCGATGACTACCGTATCCACATCGACGGTGTGCTCCGAGCCCTTCTTCACCCGCGGGCTGCGCCTTCCTGAGGCATCGGGCTCACCCAGCTCCATCTGCACCACCTCCATGGCCCTGACCATTCCCCTTTCGTCTCCCAAGAACCGGACGGGATTGGTGAGGAAGTCAAAGATCACATCCTCCTCCATGGCATTCTCCACCTCTTCCAGACGGGCGGGCATCTCCTCGCGAGAGCGGCGGTAGATGACATGCACCTCATCCGCTCCCAGACGCTTGGCAGAGCGGGCCGCATCCATGGCCACGTTTCCGCCGCCCACCACTGCTACCTTCTTGCCCTTCTTAATGGGCGTATCGTACTCCGGGAACTTGTAGGCCTTCATGAGGTTGACTCTCGTCAGGTACTCATTGGCAGAGTAGACACCGCTCAGGTTCTCACCGGGAACATTGAGGAAACGCGGCGCGCCTGCTCCAATCCCTAGAAATACGCCGTCATAGTCTCCCTTAAGCAGCTCCTCGACCTGCACCTGTCTGCCCACTACGCTGTCCAGCTCCAGCTCGACTCCCAATGATTTCACATACTCGATCTCCGACCTCACAATTCCCTTGGGCAGACGAAACTCAGGAATACCATAAACCAGGACGCCACCGCCATCATGCAGCGCCTCGAAGATGGTAACCTTGTGGCCGAACTTGGCCATATCAGCTGCCACTGTGAGCCCAGCAGGGCCACAGCCCACCACTGCAACCCGCTTCCCCGTGGCCGCCGCAATCTCACACTCGGGCCTTTGCGACTGGCAGAGCTCCCAATCGGCCACATAACGCTCCAGGCGGCCAATGGCAATGGGCGCACCCTTCTTGGCCAGGATGCATTTGCTCTCGCACTGCACCTCTTGAGGACAGACCCTACCGCATATTCCCGGCAGGCTGTTCTTTCTCTTGAGAGCTATAGCCGCCTTTGGCATGTCCCCATCCCTCAGGGCACAGATGAAATTGGGTATCAACACACCCACCGGACAGCCTTCCATGCACTTCGGCTTCTTGCATTGAAGACATCTGCCTGCTTCTTCTGCTGCCTGCTCAGGACTGTAGCCCAGGGCAACCTCCTGAAAATTGCTCTTCCTCTTTTCGGGAGATTGCTTGGGCATCTCCACCCGGTTTAAATTAATCTTGCTGGACATCTCTTCTACACCGCGCCTCTTGGGCTAAGATCTCTTCTGGCTGATCATCCTTATGCTTGTGGGTACGGACCCTCTTTTCTTGCCTGGTGGAGGACCCGGGACTACATTCGCATCCTTCTTCACATTTAACTTAGCAGATTCTAGCTAGCCTCGGCCTCTGAATATTAATAAGATTTTCCATATAGAGCAACCTTCTAATACAATTAATCACCACCATTGACCGGCGCGGTTGGAACATGTCGATAATAAAACTCACAATAGATGATCAAATGGTAGAGGTCCCTCAGGGATCTACCATTTTGGATGCAGCCCGTATGGCAGGATCTTATATACCAGCACTTTGCGACCACCCGGACCTCAAGCCCATCGGCTCTTGCAAGCTGTGTATTGTCTCGGTAAAAGGCCTGGATCGCTATCCTACTGCCTGCAATACCCTAGCAGAAGAGGGAATGGTGGTGCAGACCAAGACTGATGAGCTTCAGGAGATGAGACGAAATACCCTGGAGATGCTCCTGGCTCTCACCAATCATCCCACCAGCTGCCTTTTTTGCGATAGGAAAAATGAATGCGGTGATCTGCGCGAATGCATGCGCAAATTCCCGGTGACTGTGGGGTGCAAATATTGCCCCAAGAATGAAGAATGCGAACTGCAGGAGGCGGTGCGGTTCGTGGGACTGGAAAAAATCAGATACAATATCACTTTTAAGAATATGCCGGTTCTAAGAGAGCCCTTCTTCGATCGCAATTACAGCCTCTGCATCATGTGCAGCCGCTGCGTGCGAACCTGTCAGGAGGTGCGCGGCGTGGGTGTGCTGTCCGGCAATCCCGATTTTCATCGCAATCATTGGATAGGGCCGCAGTCGTTGCAGGAGGCGGACTGCAAGTTTTGCGGAGCATGTGTGGATGCCTGCCCCACCGGCGCCCTCTATGTCCGCTCTGAGAAATGGCAAAAACCGGAGATTGCGGTCTCTACAATCTGTCCCTACTGCGGCGTAGGCTGTCGACTAAAGCTTGGTGTTAAAGAAGGCCGAGTTATATCCGTCCATCCGGACAGAGACGGCCCAGTTAATAAAGGGCAGGCTTGCGTTAAAGGCCACTTTGGCCTGGAAGAGATTGTTCATCATCCCGACCGTTTGACCACACCACTGATCAAACGCAACGGTAGACTTGAGGAAGCAAGCTGGGAAGAGGCACTTAATCTGATCGCCGAGAGATTCACTGAAATTAAAAATAAATATGGTCCAGATTCACTGGGGGCTCTCTCCTCTTCCCGGTGCACCAATGAGGAGAACTACTTGGTAGCGAAACTCGCTCGGGCAGCCTTTGGCACCAACAATGTGGACAACTGCGCCCGAGTCTGCCATGCCCCATCGGTCACTGGCCTTGCTGCCTGCTTTGGTAGCGGAGCTGCTACCAATTCGTTTGACCAGATCGAAGACGCGGATGTTATTTTCATTATCGGTTCCAATACCACGGAAGCTCACCCCATTGTCAGTCTGAAGATGATCAAGGCAGTCTCCAAGGGCGCAAAGATCATCGTGGCTGACCCCCGTAAGATCGAGCTGGTCGACCTGGCATCTATCTGGCTTAACCTCAAACCGGGAACAAAT
The DNA here is from genome assembly GCA_028688175.1 of Methanothrix sp. Taxonomy (GTDB): domain Archaea; phylum Halobacteriota; class Methanosarcinia; order Methanotrichales; family Methanotrichaceae; genus Methanothrix. The sequence goes on from JAQTYS010000086.1 coordinate 6,317, forward strand.
ATCGCCCTGCTCAATGCAATGATGAATGTCATTCTGAGAGAGAGGCTGGAAGACCGTGACTTTATCTCCAATCGCACAGAGGGCTTCGAGGAGTTTCGTAAGGTGGTTATGGAGTATCCGCCAGAGCGCTCTGCCCAGATAACCGGCGTCTGCGAGGAAGATATCATTGAGGCCGCCCGACTCTATGCCAAGGCGAAAAATGCAATGATCGTCTATAGCCTGGGAATTACCGAGCATATCACTGGAACTGCCAATGTCATGTCCCTGGGAAATCTGGCAATGCTAACCGGCAATGTGGGACGCGAAGCGACCGGGGTAATGCCGCTGCGCGGGCAGAATAATGTTCAGGGGGCCTGCGATATGGGGGCTCTACCCAATGTTCATGTTGGTTACCAGCCGGTAGCGGACGGCAATATTCAGTCCAAATTCGAGCAAGCCTGGAAGGTCAAATTGCCGGCGACTCCCGGTCAGACCTCCACCCAGATGCTAGATTGTGCAACCGATGGCAAAATCAAGGGGCTTTATATCCTGGGAGAAGACCCTGCCCAGACCGATCCTGACACCAATAAAGTCCGCGCTTCTCTTGAGTCCCTGGACTTCCTTGTCGTCCAGGAGATATTCCCCACAGAGACTACCAAATATGCGGATGTTATCCTGCCTGCGGCCAGCTTTGCGGAGTGCGACGGAACCTTTACCAATGGCGAGCGGCGCATTCAAAGGGTAAACAAAGCCATCCCTCCCATTTGCGGCCTGGAGAACTGGCAGACAATCTGTCTTATTGCCCAAAAGATGGGCTATCCTATGAAATACAATCACCCCTCGGAGATCATGGAGGAGATTGCAGCTCTTGCACCGATGTTTGCAGGAGTAAGTTTCCCGCGGCTGGGAAGTAGAGGACTGCAGTGGCCCTGTCCATCTGTTGATCATCCGGGCACAGAGACGCTGCATGTGGATAAATTCAGCAGGGGCCTCGGCAAATTTAACGCCGTGGAACACAAATACCCTGCCGAGCAGCCTGATGCAGATTATCCTCTGATTCTCACCACCGGCAGGAGGAGAGAGCATTACAACTGCGGCTCCATGACAAGGCGCTCCAAGGGAATCATGTGGGTATGGCCGGAGGAAGCAATAGAGATCAGCCCGGCGGATGCAAGGGAGCTTGGGGTGGGAGACGGAGAGGAGGTTGTGGTCAGGTCAAAGCGGGGAGTAGTCCGCACAAAAGCAAGAGTTACCGACAAGTCCTCCCGCGGTGTTGCCTTTATGTCCTTCCACTACCCGGATGTTCTCACTAATCTTCTTACCAATGCCAGCCTTGATCCTCAGGCCAAGACGCCGGAGTATAAGGCATGCGCCATAAGGATAGAGAAGGTCACTTGCTGAAAAAAGTGGTCTGGTAAATTAAAACTTTTTCTTTTTCTGACAATATGCTCCTTTGATCAATGTGATAGTGAAGGGGATCAAATGGGTGGATTCACGACCCGTTGCCCAAGGATGCTTTCGGCTTCAGCCGCGAGAGGAATTGGGCGGTCCCGTAAGTTATTTATGCTCATAAATCCATCTCTGGATTGTGATTTCATGACTCTTAGACACTCCTCAACCGAGGAGTCAACAGTTTGGGCATGACTGAAACCACACACATGATCCAATCCCGAATAGGCAGCAATGCCTTAGCCGATATTATTTGCATTTGAGGCGACGGTTTGGTGAGGGTCGCCACAAGTAGAACCTTGTCAGGGCTTTGCAAGCCTGGTGTCAACCGGCCCATCGTAGCCCGACTTTTTGCGGAGCTACAAACTTCCAATGAGGGCGACACACATGCTCGCCAATTCATTGGCGAGTAGTTGACACCATAAAGCACTTAAACAAAAACACCTATATAAAAATTGATATGTCTAAGGTGGGTTTTCTATTATGAAAATAATACTAAATTTAGCTGTTTTGTTTGCAGTGTTGACCATACCAACAGCATTTGGCGTATCGTCGGACTCCTCGGAGACATCGCCAATTGCGGCGCTTAAGGACCTGTATGACAACGACCCGGAATTTCATGCTACTATGGATGAGGCGTTTGCCAATATGCAAGATCCCAAGCCCAATACCGCAGATCTCTGGCCTAGCCCCAAAGCGGTAAATCCCTGGAAGGGCAAGAAATTCGATGACCTTCTCCAGTTCTTTAACGAATGGCTTCAATTAAAGCCGACGCCCAGCGGTGCACAGGACGAATTCAATTACATTGAAACATTCGCCTGGTTCTATTATGAGAACGAATTCGGCCAGAAGATCGTTGGCCAGGAACCTGGATTGAATTGGACCAGACAATTTGTTGAGGCCCGGCGCAAATTCTTGGAAAGCCCGCAGTCAAATGAGACCATTTCGCAGTGGATGGATGATCCGTCGATTCATATGGAACAGTATATCATTCCGCCTGATGGGTTCAAGTCATTCAACCAGTTCTTTATTCGCGAGCTTTTGCCAGGCATGCGAACGGTGGCCAGCCCTCTTGATGACTCTGTACTGGTCTCGCCGACCGATTGCGTACTGAATATGATCGAGCCGCTGACGCCAGACACAAAAATTCCCACAAAGCTAAACCAGAAGCTGAATGTCACGCAGCTTTTAAACGGATCAAAGTATGCCAAGTACTTCGAGAATGGCAGCGCTATTTCCTGCATACTGATGCCCACCACCTATCATCATTATCATTCCGTGGTATCAGGCAAGGTAGTGGAGTCGAATGAGGATGTAAGCGGGGCATACTGGGGCATTAAGGACTTTGCCACCTTCTACAATGCCAGAAATTTCGGTTATGGTGCCAATTACAGCATATTCGAACAGTTCCGCCGCGGCTACCTGGTGATCAAGACAGAGGAATACGGCTATGTGGCGATGATTCCAGTCGGCCTGGATACCATTGGCTCAGTGGTATTCGAAGACGAGTTTGCTCATGTGTCCGACAGCAATCCCATGCCCGTTTACAAGGGTGAGAAGCTGGGCCACTTTGAATACGGCGGGTCCCTGGTGATTACATTGATCCAGCAGGGCATATCTTCTATCACTACCCCACAAGGCCAGCAGATAGGAATCTTTTCGCAATGCCAGGAATGTAAAGAAACGCCATGATACCATACTGCTAACCGACAGGCAATGTTCTGAAAAGCTCAGGATATTGCTTTTAGTTTTTTTTAAAATAGAAATATACTGTTATTTCAGAGTAATGTTCTAATACAATTAATCCACTACAATTCCCGGCGCGGTTGGGAACATGTTGGAAATTAGGCTGACCATCGATGATAGAGAGGTAGTGGTCCAAGAGGGAGACACTATTCTCGAAGCTGCCCGAAAAGCGGGATCTTATGTACCATCACTTTGCGACCACCCTGACCTCAAGCCCATCGGTTCTTGCAAGCTTTGCATTGTATCCGTAAAAGGCCTGGATTACTATCCTACCGCCTGCAACACCCCGGCAAAAGAGGGAATGGTGGTGCAAACCAAGACAGAGGAGCTTCAGGAGATGAGACGAAATACCCTGGAGATGCTCCTGGCACTGACCAACCATCCTACCAGTTGCCTGTTTTGCGACCGGAAGAATGAATGCAGCGACCTGCGCGAATGCATGCGCAAGTTTCCCGTCACTGTGGGCTGCAAGTACTGCCCGAAGAACGAGGAGTGTGAGCTGCAACGGGCCGTGCAGTTTGTAGGACTGGAAAACATAAGATATCAAACCTCTTTTAAGAATATGCCTGTCTTGAGAGAACCATTCTTTGACCGTAATTACAGTCTCTGCATCCTTTGCGGCCGCTGCGTGCGCGCTTGCCAGGAGGTGCGCGGCGAGGGGGTACTAGACAGCCATCCCGATTTTCATCGCATGCACTGGATAGGCCCGCAGTCATTGCAGG
>JAQTYS010000385.1 GCA_028688175.1 Methanothrix sp.
TGGTAGCAGGAGGAGTGTTATCGAGCCTCCTGATCAAGGTGTCAGTAGAGCCTAAAGCAGGCTTCCATCTGAGAGTGAGAGAGCCCTTGCCATCAGGGAGCCTGACCGGGTCCGCGATGACGAAGCTAGGAGAGGTAGAGCCTCCACTAGAAGATCCTCCGCCGATAGAGGCCGGGCCAGGAGAGGATTCGGATGGAGCATAGGTAGAAGGGTTTGAAGAAACATAACCTGAAGAACCTGAAGAGAATCCTCCTGAGCTGGTATTAGGAGCAGAGCCTACTGTTCCTGGACTGGTGACGACATTCTCGTCATAAGTGATGGCCTTGCAGTAATAGTAGTAATTAGGATCCTCTGGGGTGACCCTGTAGACAGTGGTCTTGTTATTGGCAACCCCTACTATGGTACCGTTCTGTATCAGTTCTGAATCAGAAGGAAGCTGGTTCTCTGTCAGTTCCGTGGCTGATTCATAACAGACGATGACCGTAGAGATGTCTTCCTCTGGAGAAGCAGTGAACTGCGAAGGAATGGACCAGGTGATATCTATATGGCTTCCATGGAGGACCATGAAGTCAGTCACGAGACCTAACCCTCCTTGCATGTACTGACTGCAGACATCATCAGAGAACAGGTTGGTTCCTGTGGACTTGATGAAGCATGATCCGTCATCGAGGATAGCGGCCAAGCTGAAATCCTGACCATTGCTGGTATAGAGATAAGCCTTAGCTGGATTAGGGTCATAAGGAGTAGTCTTGAGGAACTGATCGATATATGACTGGAGAGTACCAGGAGTCTCTCCCTCCTTGATAGCTGCTGTTCCTTCATAGTATCCTGATTCATTCAAGGTCTTCTTCCCTACTATGCTCTTGTAGATATTGGCTATGTCGTTCTTGCGGACTGAATCATAGGCAGCTGAACGGCTTCCACCGAGATTAGCGATGATAAAGGCAGCTAGGATACCGATGATGGCGATGACAATTATTAATTCTATGAGAGTGAAGGCTCTTCTTTTCATATTTATATAGGATTATTATTAAATATATTTTAAATTGCCATAACCATTAATCACCTATTCGTCTGAACACTACGGACAGTCCCAGCACCTCCTGGACCACCATCCCAATATCCACTGCTCCCTCCATATCCTCCAGCACCTCCATTAGCAGTAATTAATCCAGCATTAGTCAAGGCGTTCTGATAAAAGATATTTAATGAACCTCCTCCAGAACCCCCACCATGCTTAACTGTTCCATTACCACCATTAGACCCATTAGAATTAATTTTTCCTGTAGAAGAAACAACGACTGTTTTTGCATAAATAATTAGCAATCCCCCTGTTCCTTCTCCAGCACCTGACCCGCTAGGATTACCTGCTCCTCCTCCATAATAACCTCCATCACCTAATCCTCCTGCGCCACCATTGACCACTGCAGCGCTATTAGTTGCAGAACCAGAACCACCAGAATATGAAGTACCTGCAGCTCCCGCAGGAGAACCTCCTCCTCCATATCCGCCAGCCCCAGTCTGTCCATTGCCTCCGCTGTTTCCTACTGCCGGTATTTCATAGCTCGTTCCTCCATCAGTCATGATGAGGATTCTGTCTCCGGCGACATTAGCAGCACCTCTTGCAGTCATGGAAATAGTTCCATTGACTGTCAGGGCTCCATCGACATACATGAACATGCCACGCTTCCTTGCTGCTGGAGTCAGAGTGACTCCGGCATCGATCAGGACGTCACCGTTGTAACGGACAGCGAGCATACGAGAGTCTGCTGTAGTGTTACCGAGGTTAGTATTAGTAGTGTAGTGAGTAGAACTATCAACCTCTAAGTATTCGACTGGGATATTGGCATAGCCTGTACTAGCTACCTTGTCCCCGTCTCCTGTGTCTTTGAAGTCATTGATGGCCTTGAGAAGGGTCTGACTGGAAGGATCAGTAGTGGAATTGCAGACAGTGGCATAGGAATCAGAATACATGGCCTTGCTATTATTGTATCCCCAGATGGAATAGCAATATGCAGTAGCTCCATTGAGACCGCTCTCATCAGTGTATGAGAGAGCTGATCCATCATATACGGCTACTCCTTCGGTCCTCGAAGTAGGAGCGCTTCCTTGTGCCCTGCGGATATATACCTTGTCAGTATTGCTACCGATAGTCCAAGCGAGATCGAAGGAGTAAGCTGTAGGATTGATGGCAGTGAAAGCAGTAGGAGTGCCTACTTTGTACAATTGGTTACATTGTTCTAGGTGATTGTTAGAGATGGCTCCGGTGACTGAATTGACATGCCAGATGGAATAGCAATAATCCACTCCTTCAGTCAAAGGGGTGTCATCACTAGCAAGATCCTGATAGCTGGAAGCAGTACCGTTGTAGATAAGGACTCCTTCATCGATATCTTGAGGAGCAGTGCCCTGCTGACGCCTGACAAGGGTCCGGTACTCTCCTCCTTTGGTCCAAGAGAGGTTTATGTATTCAGATTGGGAATCCAAAGAGAAACTGACCGGGTCAGCAGCTGGGACAGCGCCACAAGCAAGGACGAAGCCAGGACTGTAAGTAGAGGAACTGCTGTCGAAACCCCAAGCTG
>JAQTYS010000386.1 GCA_028688175.1 Methanothrix sp.
AACGGTACCTGGGAAAGTCAACCGATCCTTCACCGTATCGACGTATAGAGTGCCTTGGGTATCTATTGCCGCATAGAATATCTCCTTAATACTTTTTATCCCCAGTTGCTGTAACTGATCCTGAAGCCATTTCTGATCAAGCCCTAACTGCTCTAGATTCTGGTCAATGACGATACCATTAACGATTACCTCCACGTTTACGCCTTCGTAGTTGGTTTCAAGATTTAGATCCTCCGGTGTTACGGGGCGTTTTTGGGATTTGAGTTGTACACTAAGTTGTCCACTTGGTTCGAGTAAGGCGAATTCCACATCCATGATGTTGAAAACACTCTTGCCATGCAAAGCACTAATCAAGGTATCGATTGGATAGCGGGCCTTTTCCATATTGCGTTCGAGGATCTTGCCATTGTGAACTAACACCACGGATTCCCCTTGGATAATATTAGACCAGCGACGATTACGAATTGTGATTACTTGCATGATTATTACAAGACCTGCCCAGGTAGTAAGGCCCACCCAATGGTGCATGGCAATACTTGAGAGGTCTGTGGACATCGTCGCCGCAATAGAGCCAATGGTGATACCATTAACATAGTCAAAGAAGCTAAGCTCTGCAATTTGTTTCTTGCCCAATATCCGTGCATAGAGGAATAAAGTTAGAAAGGCAAACACGGAGCGAACGAAGACAACTAGATTGACAGACAAATTCATCACCCATCAATAGATTGACCAAACCAAGGGAAATGATACTTCCAAAATCGGCCGGATTGGTTCTTGGGTTTTGCATAAAGACATCATTTAGTCATTATTTGGAGTGGTTTGCAGGAATTATCCAGGGGGAATGTCGAATTTTAACACAGTAGAGAGTCGATGAAGACATAAGGGGGATACTCGTGAAGAAGCTGGGAATTGGGATTGTTGGCTATGGTTTCATGGGTCGGGTGCACTTAGCTGCCTATATGAGCATACCGGTGTACTACCCAACGCGCACCTTTGAACCAGTAGTTATGGGGGTTTGTAGTCGCAGCGGAGCAAGTATCAAACAGGCCCAACAAAGCCACAATTTCCACTTTGTCACTACGGATTATGCAGAACTTTTGGCCCGTGACGGGATCGATGTGGTAGATATTTGCACCCCTAACTACTTGCATAAACCAATGATCATTGCTGCCCTAAAGGCAAACAAGCATGTCTATGTGGACAAGCCCTTGGCTTTAGACGCGGTTGAGGCAGAAGAGATTCTTGAGGTAGCGAGCAGAAGCTCGAAAAAGGTGCAAGTAGGGTTTCAATATAGATACATTCCTGCCGTGATGCGAGCAAAGCAGTTAATTGAACAAGGCGCGGTGGGGGAGGTATATCATTTTCACGCGGCCTATCTGCATGCTGGGTACACCGACAAAGATCGGCCAATGAGTTGGCGTTTACGAAAATCCCTGGCTGGTGGTGGTGCATTGTTTGATTTGGGCTCCCATGTGGTTGACCTAATGGCGTACCTATTAGGTGATTTTGCCCGGGTGCGTGCGTCAAGCCAGACCTTCATTAAGCAAAGACCCTCATCAGAGGGCTCCTCAGTAATGGAATCAGTCGATGTCGATGACTACAGCATGATCGAAGCGATCATGGAGCAGGGGGGCCGGGGGGTCATTGAGGTCTCTCGCTTTGCCACAGGCTCCAATAATGATTTATCCTTTAGCATCTACGGTAGCTCTGGAGCCTTGAGGTTTAACCTTATGGAACCTAATTGGCTTTATTACTACAATGCCGCTTTACCAGGAGACCCCTACGGGGGGCTAAGAGGTTACAGCAGAATTGAGTGTGTGAACAGATACGACGATAGCGATTTCCCAGGACCAAAACATGAGATCGGGTGGATGAGGTATCATATCGCTGCTCAGTATGCTTTCTTAACAAGTATTGCGTTAGGGACTTCCCCAAGCCCGGGTGTTGCTGAGGCCTATCATGTGCAGCAGGTCCTGTCGGCGGCAGCAAGATCTGTTTCCCAAGGTTGTTGGGAAAACGTCTAAAAGGTGTCCTTGTACCTTGATATGTAAACTAGACACTATAGATTACAGTGCACAGGGTGATTTCCCGAAACACTGTGACCATCACTAGACTCTATCTGGCATTTATTCAAAGGGCTCGGACCAGAGAATAACACGTTGCTTAACTGGGTTAGTGCTCCTGACGTGGGACAAAGTCTCAATGCTTCCATTGACATTGGTTACAAGGAACGCTCAGAAGAGCTCTATCTTGAGATTGGACAATATGGAGATAATGGAGAAATCGACTATGAGATCGAAGTTGAGTTTCTGGAGCTCGATGATGTTTTTGAAAGGAACGATCTCTTTACTCAAGCGCAATGGATCGAGGTGGACAAAGAAGTAACCGGATACATCTTTCCCCGGGGTGATCGGGAAAGGCATTGCCTGGGCATCCCGCAGCCTGGGCAGGTGGTGGTAACCCTATCCAGTCCTGATCCAGCTATCCGGCCTAGCCTTAGGCTGGTTTCCCCAGATAATTATACAAGGGTAAACTGGACTAGCGCAGAGGATTTTGGCAAGAGTGTCTCCAACCAGAT
>JAQTYS010000087.1:0-2721 GCA_028688175.1 Methanothrix sp.
TCATCTGCTACAATCTTGTGCCCTTGATAGAAGATGGTGCCGCATAGAACCGAAGGCAACTGGCCGCACTGGCCCCCAAATTTCACGCCCGCGACGTTTACTATGGATTGATCTTTGCTGAATCGAAACAATTGTCATCCCTCTGCATTAGCATTCGCCATAGTCTCTTCCACAACCAGCCAGGCCGATGTATCCATGACGACCCTACCGCCAAAAGATAGGTCCCCCTGGCCAAATGCAATCTGCCGCGATGCGGCCTTTCTTTTGATTACCTGGAAGGGCTTTTCGGGATAAGGCTCACAATTGCGGTTATATCTGGAGATCTGCTCTTCGATCTGCCCAATATCTTCCAGGCCGATACAGTCCACCAGCTCCACCTGGCTCTGGAAGCGCGCGATGGCCTTCGCCGGCAGATTTTGAATGAATGGTATGGCACCACGCGAACCGATTATTCTGCCCTGCTCATCTATGCCATTTCTGTGCAGCGCCAGAATGGTATTGCCGGGAAGATGGCCCTTCGACTCCATCCCGCAGAGGATAAGGAATCTGATATTGCAATTGGATATCACATTGGCCACGATCTTCTCGACGCCCAGATTCTCAGTCTTGCACTGGCCGCAGATGGCAGCGCCCCTTGGGAAGATGGAACTGGCTAAGGTTACCACCGCTACACCGGCATTTGCATTGCCTACCTGATAGTCGCCGCGCACAGGCGGCCAGGGATCCTCGTAGCCTGGTTTGGTGCTATTGCTCTCCTCTGCCATAATCACTCCAGCCTAAAATCCCTAAGACCTAATCTACATTTATTTTTTCCCGTCAGGGATCCGGCATGATTGCCTGTAGAATCTCTATGAAATATTGAAATATGAGTAGATTAAATAAGTTAATCACTCTCAAGTGATAATTCTTTGCGATACAAGTCTCGCCTCTTACCCAAGCAAACGGTGGCAGCAAAATGGCCTCATACAAAGAAAAGATCCTGGATGTCATAGGTGAAGCAGAGGTAGGTCTCACCACAGTAGATGTGGCCAAGAAAGCAGGCGTTAGCAAGACCACGGTGATCAAATACCTCTCTGTGCTCAGCTCTGAAGGCCTGGTCGAATTCGTGGAGGTAGGCCCGTCCAAGCTCTGGAGAAGTCGAAGAACGGGCATAAAGCATAGGGAAGAGGGAGCGCAGACTCTGAATATAGAGGCGCAACCAAAGGTGGATATTGATTTTTATTGCGACGAAGACGATACAGTTCACTTTTCATTTCAGGTCGATCCGAATCGGATATGCGCACTCTTGAAGCGTGCCAACAAATGCATGTGCCAAAATGCTGAAGATATATTAATCGAGGAATAAATACATGCCCAGCGCCCCGCAAATGTCTATACCAAAGGAGATAGGAGATTTCTTCACGGTTGAAAGCGGCCAGACGCTTCTTATCAAAGGCTTGCCTGGAACCGGCAAGACTACTTTATCCCTGGAGATCATGAATAGCTTATGCGAGGATAGAAATGGAATGTACATATCCACTCGCATAGATCCTCGCCGGCTCTATGCCACTAATCCATGGGTGAAAGAGGTCGTCCCACCAAAGAATGTGGTCAATGCCACTCAGAGCAAGCTCTTGGAGAGCCTGAAGGGTGTAGGAAAAGATCTATCCAACTATTATGCAGTTTTGGATTTTTTTAAAGTATTCTTTGATGAGGCAGAGGAGATGGACAATCCCATGATTATCATCGATAGCTGGGATGCGGTCTTGAATTATACCGCCCACCTCATCGGGGATGCCCAACATAGCTTTGAGCAAAATATCTGCGAATTTGCCAGAGATCTGGACACGCACCTGATCTTTGTCTCCGAATTTGCTAGTGTCATGCCTTTGGACTACATTGTGGACGGAGTGGTGACTATGGAGCAATTCCGTCTTCCCGGATACGCCGAGGGGAGCATGAGGAGCCGCTATGTTCGGCAAATAAAACTGGACAAGTTGCGAGGAGTCGAGATCGGCCAGAAGACCTACACAGTCACATTACATAATGGACGATTTCGGTTCTTTGAGCCTTACCGGGAACATAATGATGCCAGAATTGCCAGTGATGGAATGAGAGTTCCCGATCCTAAAACGGATTGCATCTCCACTGGAATTCCTGACCTGGATGTCATTACAGGCGGTCTGAAGTACGGCTCATGCAATGTCGTGGAGATAGACCATGGTGTGGGCAAGAGGTACTATCAGATCCTAACTGCCCTGGCGTCGAATGCCCTTAAGAACGGCAGGGGCGTATTCATTCTGCCCAGCATCGGCTATCAGCTGAGTACGCGTGACATCTTTGTGCCTACCAATGTCGTTGTCTCTTTGCCTGAGGGAGATGATCCGGTCGCATGGGGAGAAGAGCTGCAGGAGAAGTGGGACGCACTGCGAGAGAGGACGGGCCGGCCCATACTGAATATAATCGGCCTGGACTCCATTGAATTTGCCTTCGGCTACAAAGCAGTGCTCAATTTAGTCAACCTGATGATCCGCAACTGGAAGGAGACCAACGATATCAATGTGCTTGTGGTGAAGAGCGGCCAAGAGAGCATGAACATGGCCGTCCATACGGCGGATACTTATTTGCTGGTCAATGAACTGAACGGCGGGCTGTGTCTTTATGGAATCATCCCTCGAACTGAGCCCTATTATATGCTTTTGGAAGATAGGAACAGGATCAGCCTGACGCCCATAGTCTAGC
>JAQTYS010000087.1:2821-10169 GCA_028688175.1 Methanothrix sp.
CGCAGGGCGGCTTCTTTTCGCATCATCTCCACGAACTCTCGCTGTGTGGCAAAGATCAATGTGCCGGTGGGACAGGCGGCAACACAGGCAGGGATGTCCAGATTCTTGCAGCGGTCGCACTTCACAGCCATGCGCACCTCAGCGTGCCGGCCTATGACCCCGTAGGGGCAGACCATAGCGCACATCCAGCAGCCCACACAATTCTCTTGATTGCGATCGACGATGCCGCTGACCGCATCCTGGTGCATGCCACCGGTACGGCAGACGGCAACACAGGGAGCATCCTCGCAGTGGCGGCAGACGAGAGGCATCTTCTGCCCCTCAGCCATCTCCACATAAACGCGACGCACCGGTCCCGGCTTCTCAGAGATAGCCGATATTAGGCTCTTGCCGGCGGAATGCTCCACGGCGCAGGCCATCTCGCAGGACTTGCAGCCCAGACATCTGTCCAGGCGGACGAAGACTTCTTTCATGGATGGCTTCCTCACAGGCCCAGCTTCCTTCGCTGGCTGTCGATATGATCGATCATCAAAGCAGCGGCCTTAAACGGATCAGGCTCCACAGCGAAGCATGCCCCGACCACGTCCTTAGCGCCGGCGGTGAGCAGTCCGGCAACCGCTGAGCTTCCCAATACCGCAGGAACAGTTCCCAGTACAGTGTACACTCCCGAGCCCACCACATAAGCTCCAATTGCTACCGCTTTTTCGCTCATCCACTCCGGAGCGGCGCCAGCTGCAGGCAGATCGCTTATGTCCACGCCCAGTGCATTAGCAACCGCCGCCGCTGCCGTCAGAATGCGGCTGATGTCAACGCATGAGCCCATATGCAGCACCGGCGGAATTCCCAGGGCCTTGCATACTCCTTTTAAGCCTTCTCCTGCTAGGTCGGCGGCCTCAGGAAGGAGCAGACCGGCCTTGGCACAGGCCTGGGCGTTGCAGCCTGTTGTGAGCACAAGCACATCCTTCTTGATAAGCTCTTTTACCATGTTGATGTGGCCATAATCATGAACGATCTTGGGATTATTGCAGCCCACAACAGCTCCAATGCCCCGCACAGCACCGCTCTTGATGGCACCGATAAGCGGATCGAGGTTTCCTCCCAGGGCTGTGACAATCGTCTCCACAGAGAAGCCCACCATGCATTTGGATTTCTCTTTGGGGATATGGACTTTGGCAGGATTGCGATTCTTGTAGTTTTGGACCGCCGCAAAGACTATGGATTTAGCCGTCTCCAGGGCGGTCTCTTCATGAAACTCCATGTGAACGGCGCCTGGGAACTTGGCCTTGGGGGAGGTGGAGATGAATTTAGTGTGAAAGCACCCAGCGAGAGCGCCCAGCGCCGGCATGACGCACTGCACATCTACTACCATGGCGTCCACTGCCCCGGTGGCCACGGCCAACTCTTGCTGCAGGAAGTTGCCTGCCGCCGGCACGCCGTGACGCATGAGGACCTCATTTCCAGTGCAGCACATTCCGGCCACATTTATGCCCACAGCGCCTTGCTTCTTGGCCAGCTCCACCATTTCCGGATCTGCAGCTGCCGCTACAATCATCTCTGAGAGGAGGGGCTCATGACCATGCACAATGACATTGACCTGATTGGGCTCCAGGACGCCCAGGTTGGCCTCGGAGAATGTGGGCGTTGGTGTGCCGAAGAGAACATCCTGTAGCTCGGTGGCGATCATGGAGCCGCCCCAGCCGTCTGCAAGACCAGTGCGTAGTCCCTGCAAAATCAGGCTCACGTAATCGTTGTCCACGCCCATGTGAGTGCGATGCATGCACTCCACGATCTCCCGGTCAATGCCTCGCGGCTCAATTCCCAGCTTCTTCCAGATCCCCAGTCGCTTGGCCGGCGCCCGGCGGGTGAACTGCAGGGGGCCATCCTGTTTGCCAAACTCTGCCATGATGGCATCAGCCAGGGCGATTTGAGTTTCTACACCGTACTCCGCCATGAGGCGCTCCAGCTTGGCCTGATCTTTAATGCTGTAGGAAGGGGCCTCGCCCATAGCTACTGCCCGGAAGGTGTGGGCCACGTCGCGAGCGTGATCGGAGTGGGCTGAAGCCCCTGCGGCGATGCTGCGCAGAAGATTGCGGGCAACGATTATATCTGCCGTTGCTCCGCAGACGCCTTTGGTGGCACCTTCTCCAAAGGGATCGATGCGACATGGTCCCATGTTGCAGTTTCGACAGCACAGTCCCAGCTCTCCAAAACCGCACTGTGGCTGCTGTTTTTCAAAGCGATCCCAGGCAGTCTCCAGACCGGCCCTCTGGCAGACATCGAGCATCTCCCGGCTGGCGGGATCTATGGATCTATCACGAACATCCTTTGCCATATCATTACCTCTATAATTAGTTCTGAGCACAAATCAGGTGCGAATCCGTCTGCTAGTATTTAATGCTAATCTATTTTATTTTAAATTATTTAAGAAAGTTTTGAAAAAGAATTCCAATAAGTGTGAAATTTATTTAAGTAAATAAAAACAAAATGCTCTAGTTGGCTATTGATCTTTCAATTATTGATTTCTTTTTCACCCATTATTACTTCTGAGATGGTTGCGCATATTTTACAATAATAAAAAGTTATAAAGTTACAACTATTATTAATTAATTGCTACTAATTACAGCAAATGATTTATACAATCAGACCATGCTATTCTCCTTCATGGGACATGTTTTTGTAAGTCCTCTCAATTGGGGTCTGGGCCACGCTACCCGAGACATCCCCATTATTGAGGAGCTTTTGCAGAGAGGACATGAGGTAACCGTCGGCACGAGCGGCAATGCCCTGGCCCTACTGCAGAGAGAATGCCCGCAGTGTAATTTCATCCTCTTCAAGGATTATCCGGCACCCTACAGCGACTCTCGATTCTTTCTGCCAACATTTATCGCAGGCATTCCCGGCCTTCTGAGGGCCATTGCCCAGGAGAAAAAAAGGTTTGAAGGGATCCTGGCAGAGAATAGATTCGACCTGATCATCAGCGACAACCGCATGAGCGTCTACAGCAGCAAGGTCCCCAGCTATTTCATATCTCACCAGCTTCGCTTCAGCATGCCCCGCAATCTCTATCCATTTGAGGTTATGACCATGCCCTTCAACAGCTTCTTTCACAGCAAATTTTTAGGCGTGATTGTGCCGGATATAAACCCTAATGGAGGCAGCAATAACCTGTGTGGCAAGCTCTGTCGCTCCCATGTGAATGCCACGAATCGCAGAGCCTACTACGCAGGAATTTTGACCAGCACCAAAAAAATGGCGTTGGAAAGGGATCTGGACTTTTTGGCCATTGCATCCGGTCCCGAGCCGCAGAGGACCCGTCTGGAGGAGATCATCATGAAGCAGATACAATATCTCCCCGGCGAAAAGGTGGTCCTTCTGGGAAGCCCGCAAAAAGAGTACCACAAAAAATTGGATGAGCATACCACTGTGCACTCCTACGTCTCCACAGAGGAGAAGACGCAGCTGATGAACCGGGCCAGGTTTATCATTGCCAGGTCCGGCTATACTACTATGATGGAGCTGGCAGAGCTGGAGACCAGGCATGGCCTCTTTACGCCCACCCCCGGCCAGACTGAGCAGGAATACCTCTCCCGCTACTATGCCAGGCAGGGCTGGTTTTTGTCACGCAGCCAGTATAAACTTAAATTGGCTGATGACGTGGCAGAGGCCATGCAGTACCGGGGATTTCCAAGGATGGCCAAGACAAGGGAGAACGTAAAGAGACTTTATGAGGATGTGCTTCGGCGGCATCTGAGCTGAGGACTAATCTCATTTTATCTTTAAAAAATAATAGGCACAGGCCTATTTTGTATTAAGTGGTGTTTGGGGTAATGATTTAAGCCCCTGAGAATCTATAAATGGGGGGTTTTTTATTTTCTGGTTCTTATTGACAAACAGAGATGCGATGGCAGATTGGACCACAAAACAAAAGCCATTTGCATCTCCAATTGTTAGCCAATTAGATTCTTCCGTTAGGAGTATGCCAGTGATTGCTTTGCCATCTAGGGTATTTACGGTAATTGTTTTCCCTTGAAGTTGGTGCTTACTTATCGGATTTTGTGTTTGTTCCATATGATTTCTCCTTCTAGGAATGAGATATGTCTAACCTATATTTCAGCCTTTGTTTGGGACAACTGCAAAAATGTTTTATGCTTGATACCTGCCTGAAACCTCTTCATCCCCTTTCTCCTTTTCTCAGTTTGCCTCTGGCCAGAGAGGCATAAATCCCCAAGATGCATAGCGCAGAGAAGACGGCAAAGGCTACCCTGACGCTTGAAAGGAACTGGGGATAGTACTGAGGAGTGATCTCCACCTCGCCCAGATACAGCGAGAAGACCATCATGACAAAGCTCATACTGGAGACCTGGCCCACCAGACGCATGGTTCCTAGAGTGGCGGACCCTATGCCATAGTGGCGCGGCTCTACGGAAGACATGATGGCGTTGGTGTTGGGCGAGGTGAATAATGCCAGACCCAAGCCCAGAGTGATAAGACAGGCTACGATGAAAATGATGCTTGTCTCCCCGTTTAGAGATACGAATGCTAAGACGGCCACAAAGGTGAGTGCCATTCCGGCGGTGGCCACGAGGCGCGGCTCAATCCTGTCGGAGAGCCTTCCGGTAAATGGGGAGAAGATAGCCATTACCGCTGGCTGGGCGAGCATGATCAGCCCCGCCTGGTCGGGCGCCAAACCTTTGATGTATTGCAGATAGAGGCTGAGCAGGAAGGTTATGGCAAAGGTGGCGCTGTAGCTGATGAGTGCCGCCAGATTGGAGTAGGCATAGACCCGATTCTTTTTAAAGAGACTCACATCCAGCACAGGACAGGAGATGCCTGACTCCCAGCGGATGAGCAGGAACAAGGTAGCCGCCCCCGCCAGTACCAGCGCAGCTCCCTCCCATGCCGGAAGAAGGGAAAAGCCGAACATAACCGCCACGAGCATCAAGCTGTATATTGCCGATCCGATCAGATCGAGTTTGTCTTCTCTGGCTCCGGCCCACTCGCCTTTCAGTTTCCATAGGCCCAGAGCCAGGGGAATCAGTCCCAGGGGAACATTGATCAAAAAGAGGCTTCTCCAGCCGAAATATTCGGTGAGCAGTCCCCCAAGAAAAGGCCCCAATGATAGTCCCAGGTAGACGGAGGCGGCATTGATTCCCAAGATCCGGCCCCTCTCCTGCAGGGGAAATACGCTGACCAAAATGGCAGTTCCCGTTCCGAAGATCATAGCACTGCCAAATCCCTGCAGCACCCTCGAGACGATAAGGACCATGGAAGAGGGAGCAAAGAAGGCCACCAGAGATGATGCCGTGAATATGAATAGACCAATGAAAAAGACTTTCTTCATGCCGTAGATATCGGCTACTTTTCCAAAGGGCACCATAAAGACGGCGGCAGAGAGCAGATAGCTGGTAGCAATCCAGCTCAAGAGGATGGCATCCATGGAGAACTCTTCTCCAATGGCAGGGAGAGCAATGTTGATAGAGGATGCCATAAAGGGCGGCAGGAAGGAGGTCAAGGTAGCGATGACCAGGGCGCATCTTCTGATATCCGGGCCGGGACATGCACTCATTGATATCTGAATTGAGGGTCGTTGGGATTAACCTTTTGCCTCAATCTGATTGCTGCTTAATTGTTCCAAATGCAGTTTAATGGTTCCAAAATGTTCCTTTTTAGAATTTCCCCCATAGATTCCCATTATTTTTCCATATCAAGGTTTGAAAAAATCTATCGTTCGTTCTGTTATAAATTAATATATCGTTCAGTGACAGCTGCAATGGTGATATGCGCCATTTTAGGAGAGCATATCTTTAGGAGAGTGGTGGAAAAATGGAAACGAAAGCAAAGTGTATTTTAGCAATGGTTGCCATGTCCCTTCTCATCACGCCTGCCTTTTCCCAAGGCGGCGAGAGAGATGGACCCAATGGCAATCCGGGAAGCAATATGGGATCAGGACAGGATAATGCCATGATGGCTGGTCCAAATGAAGCGCCTTTTGGTCAAGTAGGTGAGATCAAGCATGGTCTGGCACCTGATGCACCCAAATTCAAAGGCTGCGATACAGACCCCCAGATGAAGCCAAACATGGCGCCCATAAAGCCTCCGGCTGATAAGCCTGAAGGGTCAGAGAATGAATTGAACCCAGAAGATGCACCTCATGATGAACCGGCACCCTGGTCATATATCAAACCAGGCGACGGGCAGCATGATGGCGCTGCTTTCGGCTTTATGGATGGCAAACATCGTATGATGCATAAAAAGCCGTTAAAGTCTTTAGCGGATAAGGATTTCCCAGAACTGCCGTCCATGAAGTCGATTATGAACCACGGGAGATAAAGGTGAATTGAAATGAGATCGCTTCGTTTGCTGGCGGTATTTCTCTTGATGGGCTGCATTGTGTTGCCTGCTGCGTCTGCTCAGGGTGAGATCGCTCTCAGCATCGATGTTCACGAGGGCAATCTCAACGGAACCATGCTATCCGATGTCCGGATTACGGGTCAGGATGCAGAGGGAAATTCGCTGACATCCACAACAGAGGAAAATGGCATTGCCGTCATTAAGGGCATGCCCGGAACCTGGCAGCTGGACTTTGAAAAATCCAACTACCAGCCACTTGAGCTGTCTTATGATGCCCAGCAGACTGAGGAAGTTGCCGCTTATCTGGAAAAAACGGTATCATCACAGCCAATAACTCTGAACGTCTACGTTTATGAAGGAAGCTTGGATGGAACTGAGCTTTCCGGAGTTCAGATTACTGGCCGAGATGCCGCTGGAGGCGAGATTAGCGCAACTACTGATGCGAACGGAGCTGCGGTCATCAGCGGAACTCCCGGATCATGGGAATTGAGCTTGGCCAAAAACGGATACGAATCTGTAATCAACCTGAGCTTTGAAGCCACCGAAACAGAGGAGGTGGGAGCCTATCTGGAAAAAGCTGACTGAAGAGTGATCAAGGGACAATAAGATGAATTGCACCCCAGATCTTCTTCCTCTTTTAACATTTCCTCCTTCACATTTTTTGCAGAACTCACCAGTATCTTTCTAGACTACGCTGCAAAATAAAGCATTGCTTTTGTACATCCTCCGAGAAGAGGCATAACGGCAGCTGCAAAATCATGCGATCAATGTAGATTTGCTTTTGCCTCATAAGCTGCAAGGTTGAGAGGGATGGAAGATCTTTTTGCATCTTTCTCGCCATTTCTTGAGAAGCTTGCAGGAGCGCAAATAATAATCCCTTTGTCTTGACTGAAAGGCATGCTGATTGGCTTGCAGTCGTATCCTGGTAGATCAGCCGTCCCAGCTCCTGGAAGGCCTCGATGAAAAGGCTGAAAGCTGAATCGTCTGCATCGCAGCG
>JAQTYS010000387.1 GCA_028688175.1 Methanothrix sp.
GTCACCCGCAGGCGCGTGCAGTTGGCGCAAAACTCGGTGTTGTCCATGGGCCGCACCACCTCCACCTCTGCTCCATCCAGGAAGTACTTCTTACGCCGGTGCATCTCCCGCGTGCGCACGCGCTCCGCCTGAGCGGCCAGCCGCCGCTCGATTCCGTCAATGTCTCCCGAGATGCCCTGATGGCACAGGTCCAGCAGCTCGATGAGCTGCAGTATCAAGCCCTTCTCCCGGCAAAAATCGATCAAATCATCGATCTCCGCCTCGTTCTCCTTGAGGACCACCACATTCAGCTTAATGGGCGTAAGGGCCGCAGCCCTGGCTGCATCAATTCCCGCCAGGACCTTCTCCAGGTCGCCCTCCCTACCCCCGGTGATGGCCCGGTAGACCTGGGGCCGCAGCGAGTCCAGGCTCACATTGACCCGGTCCAGACCGGCCTCTGCCAGGGGCCCGGCCTGCTCAGCCAGAAATATGCCGTTCGTAGTCAGGGAGATGTCCAGCTCCTGGGGCATCCGGGCGATCAGTCCTGCCAAGCCGGCGCGCAGCAAGGGCTCTCCACCAGTGAACTTCAGGGAGCGCACGCCCAGGGCAGCAGCCGCCCTGGCAACGCTTACCACCATCTCATCCGAGATCTCGCCATTGGGCTTTTCCTCGCCCTCGTGGTGGCAGTAAATGCAATTGAGATTGCAGCGAGGAGTAAGAGCGATCCGCAGGCCGGTGACAACGCGGCCAAAGGAGTCCACCATCATGCCAGGCATTGAAAGACTGCTTAGTATTGCTGCTAGTATTAATCAGTACTCAATCAATCAGTCAGTATTCAATTTCTCCCAGGCTGCGCTTGAGATAGGTGAGCAAGGTCATGCCCACAATCATGCAGACGGCCAGGCCCGAGAGCAGCTCCTCCCAGGATTGGCTGCGAGCTGTTACGCCATAGATTATGCCGCCGGAGAGCAGAGTGAGCATCAAGGTTGCGATGAGCGAGACCAGCATGGACCACATGATGGAGCCCACCTCATAGCGTTCGAAAAATGAAGCCGAAAGGACAAACGAGATCGCAGCCATGGTGAGAATTATGGATAAAGGCAAGGAAGAGCCATAGCGAAACAGCTGAATGAGCCCCAAGGCAAGAGCTATCATCACCAGCGATAGCAGGCCGGAAGAGAGGAACGCCTTTAAAATGTAGTTATCAAACCTAAGTTCCACACTAATCCACCTTTAGCTTTATTGTACTGTATTGAATATAAAGATTGTGTATAGTTACCAGCTTCCCGTCAGGCGTCCCTCCAGAGCCATCTTGCCCAGGCAGGCCTCTACATCCGGCGCTATTGGAGCAGGCTGCGCTGCTGCCAGTGGCGTTCCCGGCAGAGGCGTAAAGCGGTGCGCCCGCACCTTGCCGCCCTTAGCCGCAATCCACCTCACCAGCTCAAGGCTCTGCCGCTGATCAGCTTCCTGCTCAGCCGGCAGGCCAAAGATCAGGTCCACCTGGGGCACAAGTCCATAATCCAAAGCAAGCTCGCAGGCCTCCAGGATCTCAATGAGACCATGGCCCCGGCCAATGCTCTGCAAGACCGCTGGACTGCCTGACTGACCCCCCAGGCTCAGGCTCTTGTTGGCGCAGTACTTGACGATAATCTCCAGGGCCTCAGCGGAGACGAACTCCGGCCTGACCTCGGAAGGAAATGTGCCGAAATAGATGGGCTTTTTCTGCTCAGCCAGTGTCTTGAGCAGGGCCTGCACCTTCTCCAGACGTGGCTTGCGCCCATCTGAGCCGTAGGCTAAAGAGTTGGGTGAGGTGAAGCGAATATCCCTGTGGCGCCGAGCATATTTAGCGATGATCGGAATCGATCGGTGGCGCATGCAGGTGCCGAAGAGCCGCGGGGTCTGGCAGTAAGTACAGCCCCAGGGGCAGCCGCGCGAGATCTCCAGAGGAGCCAGGATCTTGCTGAAGGGCGGATAACAGTCCAGGTCCACAGGCGACCTCTTTTGCGTAAATATTACCCGCCCCTGGCTCTTGTAAGCGATGCCCTTTACCGCAGCCGGATCGCTGCCCTCTTTTACAGCCAGCAGCAATTCCGGCAGCGTCTCCTCTCCTTCACCTATAACCACGAAGTCGAAGTGCTCCAGCACCTGTTCAGGCAGAGCGGAAGGATGGGGGCCTCCGGCGATGTAGACCGCATCCACCGCTGCGCCATCAACCTCGCGGTAGACCTCCTCTGCCTGGGCGCTGGCGAAGCTGTAGAGCATGATGCCCTCTTTCGGCTCACGAGCGATGCCTGCCTCCACCAGCGGCATCAGGGCGGCAATGCTGTAGGAGTTCTTGTTGTTGTAGCGAAACCACGTCTGTAGCTGCTTCAAATATCCATCATCCCGTGAACATGAGGCCGTTTAGGGAAAAGGAAAAACAAGATGAAAAGGATTTGGATTTATTATCCTCATCCCACAACGCTAAATGCACCAGCCAGGTCAACCTGATCCAGCTGTTCAGAAAACTCCCCGGTGTTGCTATCATAATAACTATACAAGTAAAAATCTGCCTGATAGCTGCCCAGCTCTGCATCATCAGGAA
>JAQTYS010000388.1 GCA_028688175.1 Methanothrix sp.
ATATCCGGGATATCCCCCAAAGAAAGCTGCGTGAGCAAATTGGGGTGGTGCTCCAAGACACTTTTCTATTCAACGGTACCATTGCGGATAACATTGCCTATGCCAAGCCCGATGCTACCCTCGAGGAGATTATGCAGGCTGCTATGGTGGCAAATGCCCATGAGTTTATTCTGAGAAAACCCGACGGGTACGATTCCCCGGTAGGAGAACGGGGGAGTAGACTATCCGGTGGGGAGCGTCAGCGGATTTCCATCGCCCGGGCTGTACTGCATAACCCAAGGATCTTAATCCTTGATGAAGCCACTGCATCAGTGGATACCCACACCGAAGAGAAGATCCAAGAGGCCATTGCCCGGTTGATTGAAGGGCGTACTACTTTTGCCATTGCCCATCGGCTCTCCACGTTGCGTAATGCCAACCGGTTGTTTGTTTTAGAGAAGGGCCGGAATGTAGAGCTTGGCACCCATGCGGAGCTGTTGGCCAAACGGGGAGTCTACTACAATCTAGTACAGACCCAGCGGAAGATATCCCGGATGAAGGGAGTAGATGGCTAGATGTCTATCGAGGAGAACTTACAGTTTCTGCCCGAAGAATCGCTCAAATTTACCAAGAGCATGGGAGGAGTCCTGCGCCTGACTACGTCTGATCGAAGCTATCCTCAAGTGAATGTGCGGTGGGCCTTTCCGTTGACTCATAAAAATGCGTATGTTACGGTACATGATGCAGCCGATGAGTATATTGGGATGATTAAGGATCGGAGTAAACTGGAGAAGACATCGAAGAAGCTAGTGGCCGACGCCTTGGCTGCCCGATACTATATGCCTGAGATCAAGAAGATAAAGGTAGCTAAGGAAGACTTAGGGATCGTCTACTGGCAGGTGGACACCAATTTCGGTCCGAGGGAATTTGTTGTCCGGGATCTGCGCGGTAGTGTTACAGTGATTAACAAAGGATATCTCTTACTGCAGGATGTCAATGAGAACCGCTATATTCTAGATTACACCAAACTAGATCAGGAGAGCTCCTCTCTGCTAGAACGGGTGCTGTAGATTGCTGTAACACTTCCGAAATGGATTACAGAAGGAGGTCGAAGGATCACCGGACTTGTCTTGGTGATCTTGTATGCTATGAAAAGAGTAATTATTATCCATAGTGATGAAGGAAACCTTGAACCCATTGCCGAGGTGATTAGAACTGGTCTCAAGGAGGAACCGGACCGGGCCCGGGTGGAGATTGTGAGTGTTGCCGCCTGCACGAGCCCTTTTTCCGTAAGGCCCTATGACTTGGTCTGTATCGGTAGTCCTGTCCGGGGACTTTTTGGTGGTCGGATTGCCCCAGATGTAGTAAACTTGATTAGTAGGTGCAATGGCATAGAAGGTAAGCGATGTGCCGTCTTTGTTACCAAAAAACTGTTTGGTACCAATAAGGCTTTGCAGCAGATGATGGCCCTTCTAGAAAAGCAGGGTGCTTTGGTTCAGGACTTTGACGTACTGAGTTGTCAAGGGGCTGAGGAGTTTGGTCGACGGCTCTTGAATCTGCTGGAGTAGTTGGAGAGGAGAAGAGTAGATGGAATTGCCCAGTGCACAAGTAACAAAGGGAATCAATCGTGCGCCCCATCGTTCTTTGTTTTACGCGATGGGATATACAGAAGAGGAATTGCAGCGTCCGTTAATCGGAGTGGTTAACTCAGCCAACGAGATCATCCCCGGCCATGTTGACCTGCAGCGTATTACAGACACAGTCAAAAGTGGCATCCGGATGGCCGGTGTGACACCGATAGAGTTTCCGGCAATTGGGGTATGTGATGGCATTGCCATGGGACATGCAGGGATGCACTATTCCCTAGCAAGCCGAGAACTAATTGCCGATTCGATAGAGGTTATGGCCAGAGCCCATGCCTTCGATGGCCTAGTGATGATCCCCAACTGCGACAAAATAGTCCCTGGGATGCTCATGGCCGCAGCCCGGCTGAATTTGCCCTGTATTGTTGTAAGTGGTGGACCGATGCTAAGTGGAGACTACCGTGGTAAGAAGACGGACCTAAACGACGTATTTGAAGCGGTGGGAGCCTATTCTGCGGGCAAGATCGATGAAGCCGAGCTCAAGGAACTAGAGGAAAGTGCGTGTCCTGGATGCGGTTCTTGCTCGGGTATGTTCACCGCAAACTCGATGAACTGCATTACTGAAGTCCTAGGTTTAGGTCTGCCAGGTAATGGGACTATCCCTGCTGTACATGCCGGCAGAAAAA
Organism: Methanothrix sp.; assembly: GCA_028688175.1. Taxonomy (GTDB): domain Archaea; phylum Halobacteriota; class Methanosarcinia; order Methanotrichales; family Methanotrichaceae; genus Methanothrix. Next base: position 2,249 of record JAQTYS010000388.1, read on the forward strand.
GGCTAGCCAAACAGGCCGGTATGCAGATTATGACCTTGGTTGAGAAGAACCTAAGGCCTAAGGATATTCTCACCGAAGCTGCATTCTTAAACGCACTGACGGTAGATATGGCCTTGGGTTGTTCCACAAACACCATCTTACACTTGACCGCGATCGCCCACGAAGCTGGTGTAACCCTAGATCTGAAGCTAGTAAATGAGATTAGTAAGAAGACCGCCCATTTGTGTCATCTTCGTCCCGGTGGTGTCCATCATGTTGAGGACCTGCATCAAGCCGGGGGTATTCCTGCGGTGATGAAGGAATTGTCCCAAGGAG
>JAQTYS010000389.1 GCA_028688175.1 Methanothrix sp.
CCACGGACGAACGAACTCATCACAAACGAGGTTTTCAAATGGCGGTCAGCGACCGATGAAATCACCTATTCGGGGAAGTCCTACATTCTTGAAGAGATCATGGAGGCCCGGGGCTGGAACGAGAACCGGATGAGAGAAGAGCTCAAACGCCGGCAGGAAGTGCTGGAGTGGATGCGCATCAAGAAGATACGGCATTACAAGGATGTCGCAAAGATCCTTATCTCGTATTATCGTGAGCCGGAAGTTGTTATCGAACGTGTAAGGAAGGACCTGTATGAATAGTTTTGAACGGTTCTGTTTTAATCTCCTTGGCATGCGGATGAAGGCACAACGGGAGCAGTACTCCCAGCTCCGTAATGACCTGATATCGGCCCGGCTAAAAACCCCGTTTGAAGTCTATATCTCCACCGCCATTGTCAGTTCAGTCCTCGTTGGCCTTCTCTCTGCAGTAGGACTGGGATTTTTCACATGGCTCCTCAAACTCCCCAACCTCATAAAATACAAAGGGGAGGTCCCTGCATCGTTCCTCTTTTTATCCCAGCACAGTCTCATTATCGGGACCGTTTTTGTGATCTTCTTCTCTCTCCTTGTCTTTGGTGGGATGACGTATGCAGTATTTCTTGTGTATCCCTCGGTCGTCTCTGGAAACCGGCGTCGGAATATAGATGCAACGCTACCCTACGCTATCAACTATATCACGTCCATGTCCACTGCCGGTATCACCCCGGCGGAGATCTTCCGCCTCTTGGGAGACAGCCCCATCTATGGCGAGAGTTCGGTGGAGGCACGGTATATCGCTCGGGAGATCGATATCTTCGGGCGAGATCTTATCGATGCGCTCAGGATTGTCTCTGCGAGTACCCCCTCACGGCGGATGAAGGAGTTTTTGCAGGGCTCGATGGCCAGTATCTCCAGCGGAGGGAACCTTACGGACTATTTCCGTACCAAGGCCAACCAGTATGCCCTGGAGAACCGCCAGACCCAGAAAATGTTCCTGGATACGCTTGCGTTAATCTCGGAATCGTACGTGACGGCAATGGTCGCCGGTACACTCTTTTTGATCATTCTCCAGTCGATCATGTCGGTTCTTGGTGGCGATTCAAAGCCGATGTTTCTTTATCTCGTCATCTATCTGATGATACCCTTTGGTACGATGATGTTCATTATTATGATCAGTTCTATGACCCCGGAGACCTGATATGGCACTTAAAGATACATTCACGGGACTGTTCGGGCAAAAAAAGGACCCGGCTTCTCAAGCCCCCCCGCCGCTCACCCGCGCAGAGATGGATTTGGTTGAAGGGGAACTCAATGAGATCACCGGGAAACTGGAGACTGAACGCAAAAGCCGGGAAGGGATCGGGCGGTTTTTCAAGCACCCGCTCAGAGTGCTCACGGAACAACCCGTCAATATCCTCATAGTCTGTATCCCCCTGTCACTCATCGTCTTTATAGGCGGTTTTATCTCGATGGTGAAAACGTATGGTATCAAGGTACTTTTCACTTCCACGGTCATCGATGATTTCGCCATACTTGCGATACTTATCTCAATTATCCCTCTTGCGGTTCTTGATTTCAGGGAACAGCAGCGAATACATAATCTTGAGGATGCCCTTCCCAATTTCTTCCGCGATCTTGCCGGGATGAACGATTCCGGTATGACGCTCCCTAATGCCGTTCACCTCGTTGCCGGCGCAGAATACGGGACCCTTACACCACATATACGGAAACTGGATAATGAGATGTCGTGGGGTGTTGGTTTCGTAGAGGGTATGTACCGGTTCGGGAAGAACCTGGGAACACCGCTTGCCGACCGGAGTGTCGATCTGATCGCAAAGGCAAGCAAGGCCGGCGGGGATATCAGCGAGGTGCTCCGAGCCGCAGCGAGCGATACCTTCGAGGTGGTCAACCTTGCCCAGGAACGCCGGAATAACATGTTTATCTACGTGATCATCGTGCTTGTCTCATGGGCAGTTTTCATGTTTGTGATTGCGATTCTCGTGAGTTCATTTTTGAGTACGATGGCCACGGCGGGATGGGCAGCACAGGCAACGACTGCCAGCAGCAAGTTTATGGGACGAATTGATCTCCCGGCGTATAAACGGTTGTTTTCCCATGCCGCGATGATCCAGGGATTCTTCTCGGGGCTCTGCGCCGGCCAGATGGGTGAAGGACGGGTTATTGCCGGTCTCAAGTACTCGGCGATTATGTTGATCATATCCTGGGTAGTATTCCGCTTCTTCATCTGATCCCTTTTTTACAGTCCATGGCAATTGTTTGTAATTTTCCGTGGCTCTTTCCAATGAGGAGGGTGCGTACCGTAGCCAGTTGCAAACATATAAGAGAACGCTGAATCACAAATCCGATACAGACCGGATTGTCGTAACAATCCTAAAAAAAGCAAACAGGTGGAAGTACACCCGTCAGGAAATATTTTCTGTGCTGTAGCCTTTCAGGGAAAGGAGTTCTTTTACCCGGTCGCGGTGGTTTCCCTGAAGTTCGATGGAATTCCCTTTCACGGTCCCGCCGCAGGCGAGTTTTCCTTTCATGAACTTTGAAAGAT
>JAQTYS010000390.1 GCA_028688175.1 Methanothrix sp.
AAGTAGATCACGCCCACGTATTCGTGCCCTGTAGCCTCATGAAAGCCGCGCACTGTGGGCAGGGCAATTTTGTTCATTATCTTCTGCGTCAGCTCCTCGTCCAGCCAGGGGTGAGGCGAGAAACCGCCCATGCCGCCTGTATTGGGATTATTATCTAAATTGGGGTTGTTGGAGAGCTTATTGAAGAGCCGGACAGCCACAGCTTCGTCTGCAGAAAAAGCTTGCTTGTAGTCCAGAGCCGACTGGAGCGGCACAGCCGTCTTGCCATCGCTAAGAGCAAAGAACATCAACTCGCGTCCATCCAGCCGCTTTTCAATCTCGATTCTCTCTCCTGCCTGGCCAAATAGCTTGGGGCTGATCATGATGCGTTCGATTGTTGAACGGGCCTCCTCTTCAGTCCAGCAAACCACGGAACCCTTTCCAGCAGCTAGACCGTCTGCCTTGATCACCAGGCCCTGGCCAGGATTTTCCGAGCAGAACCAAAGGGCGTACTCCCTGGCCGCAGCCGGGTCATCGAAATTTTTGCAGGGCGGCAACGGAACATTCAGGCTCTTAAGAAGATCCTTGGTCCTGCACTTGCTGTTCTCCAGGATAGCAGCTTCCTTCTTGGGCCCCAGGATTCTCTGACCTTCTTCCTGGAAAATATTGACAATACCATCGGACAGGTAACCTTCCGGCCCCACAAAGGTCATATCGATCTTTTCTTGTTTTGCAAAAGCCAGCATTTCGAGAATGGTCTTGGGAGGCTTGCCTTGCACTGTTGCCAGGCGGCACTTCTCGATCATCTCGCTGCCAGCATTGCCGGGAGCTACGAATACCGTCTCCACATCGCCGCTTCGGGCAAAGGCATGGGCTATGGCATTTCCCCTGCCACCCGCGTCCACTACGAAAACTCTTTTGCCGGACATCAAATCCCTTATGAATAGTATAACCCTAGATAAGCATAATTGCTGCCAATAGCTATTTAAAACGCAAGGTTGAAAAATGCACAGGAGATGATAATACAGTGTTCACACAGGAGCAGGTGCAAAAGATCGTTCAGGAGAAAAACGTAGAGTTTCTCCGGCTACAGTTCACGGATATATCGGGAATAGTGAAAAATGTGGCCATTCCCGCCACCCAGATAGGAAAAGCCTTGAAGAGCGGCATATCATTTGACGGCTCTTCCATTGAGGGCTTTGCCAGAATTCAGGAGTCGGATATGGTCCTGCAACCAGACCTCTCTACGTTCAGCATCCTTCCCTGGCGCACCAAGGACGGATCCAATGAGGCCCGAATGATCTGCGATGTGCATTTGCCCAATGGACAACCCTTCGGGGGCGATCCCCGTCGTGTCCTTCGCCAGCAGCTCGAAAAAGCCCAGGAGATGGGCTTTAGTATGAACGTAGGTCCTGAGCTGGAGTTCTTCTTATTTGAAAAGCAGAACGGTGGATCTGCTACCATTCCGCACGACTTTGGAGGCTACTTCGACCTGGGGCCCGTAGACCTGGCCGAGGATGTGCGTCGCGAGATCATCCGGGCGCTGACGCAGATGGGCTTTACCATTGAGGCCTCACATCATGAGGTTGCCAAAGGTCAACACGAGATCGACTTTGTCTATGACGATGCTCTGAGGAACGCAGACAAGGTGGTGACCTTCAAATATGTCACCAAGACGATCGCCATGAGGGAAGGCCTGCGTGCTACTTTCATGCCTAAGCCTATTTATGGTGCAGCCGGCACGGGAATGCATGCCAATATCTCGTTATTTAGAGGTGGCGAGAATGCATTCTTCGATCCCGAGACGAAAAATGGCATAAGCGATCTGGCCCGGTTCTTCGTTGGAGGCTTAATCGAGCACGCCTGTGCTATAACCGCCATTGCCAATCCACTCATTAACTCGTATAAGCGATTGGTCTCGGGCTTTGAGGCACCCGTTTATATCACCTGGTCTGGGCCGAATCGCTCGTCACTCATTCGCATTCCTGCCGGTAGGGGTCTATCCACGCGCTTGGAGTTCCGCTCGCCTGATCCAACTTGCAATCCTTATCTGACCTTTGCCGTAATCTTGGCAGCTGGCATGGACGGAATTAAGAGGGGCATCGATCCAGGTGATCCGGTTGATCTGAATGTCTATCATCTCAGCCCTGCCGAGCGCAAATTAAAGGGCATCAAGACCCTGCCTGCCAATCTCAAAGAGGCTCTGGACTATCTTGAGGCGGATAGTGTCATTCGTGGGGCTTTGGGCGAGCACGTTTTTGAGAACGTCATGCGCCTGGGCCTCCTGGAGTGGGAGGCCTACAACACCTATGTCCATCCCTGGGAGATTGAGCGGTATATCAATTCATTTTGAGGAGCACCCACTGCTCCTATCATCTATTTTTAAATGCACGCGCTGGGGCTCTCAGGCAGACTGCCACTCGAAACGTATTTATATGGCATCAACATTAGGAGAGTCCGGGCCGGTAGCTTAGTCAGGCAGAGCGAAAGGCTCTTAACCTTTAGGTCGGGGGTTCAAATCCCTCTCGGCCCGCTTTAAAACAACCGGGGCTGTGGCCTAGTCAGGTAGGGCGATGG
>JAQTYS010000391.1 GCA_028688175.1 Methanothrix sp.
ACTCTACGAAAGATGGGAGAGGATCAGGATGAAAAATAAGAGAGCGTTTACCCTGATAGAATTACTCGTCGTCATTGCTATTATTGCGTTGTTGGCAGCTATCTTATTCCCGGTATTCGGCAGGGCTAGAGAGAAGGCCAGGCAGGCGACTTGTCAGAGTAATTTGAAGCAATTGGCCATGGCTTTTGAAATGTGGGTTCAGGACCACGATGAAACCTATCCTTACGGCTATAATAAACAGGCTGCAAGCTGGGATAAAGCACTGTATGAGGGTAAATATATGGGAGTAAAAAATATTCTGAGTTGCCCCTCTGATGCCTTTGTGCATACGAATATACCCCGGTCTTATCCTGCAAATAGATATGTCTGCACTTTTGGTAGTTCAGGCGAGGCTATAGTTTCCGCTGCGCAGATAAGCAAACCTTCTGGAACGATTTTACTGCTGGAAGAGCACGGCGACGGCAGAGATTACGGGATTGCCGGCTTTCCATGCAGAATGATAGGCGTGGATACTCCTTTAGTTGCTCAGAAAATACATTCGGGCGGCAGAAATCTTCTGTTTTGCGATGGACATGTTAAATGGTCTAAAGAATCTTTAACATATGATGATGTTAAACTGGAAGAATAATTTACAAGTATATTCTATTATTATATATCAGGAGGCAGGCTATGAGATGGGAAATAAGAAAGCATATGATGGCGGTAGTGATAAGTCTTTTGTCAATAACAATGCTCTTTTGTGTATTTGCCGCCAGGTGCCAGGCGGAAGATGCGGCTGCCAAGGACATCCTGGCCTGGTGGGCTTTTGACGAAGGCGAAGGGAGCAAGCTTACGGATAAATCTTCCTTCAAAAACAACGGTGAGATTACTGGTGCAACCTGGGTGAAAGGCGGATTTGGGTATGCGCTTCAATTCAACGGTGAGGATAGGGTAAGAGTTGAAGATGCCGACAGCTTGAAGCCTGTTATGGCGTGGAGCCTGGAGGCATGGTTTAATCCCGCAATTACCATAGATAAGAATCTTTCAGGCTTTCCAGCGCTAATAACAAAGTTATCCGGTAACTACGGATACTGGCTGAACTTCCGTGAAAAAATGGGTAACCTCTCTATGCTTATCGGAAACGGCGCCAGGGCTGTAGGTGCTTATTGTAATACCGGCGTATGGGAGAAGGATCGCTGGTACCACGTAGTCTTCACGTATGATGGAAAAACAGGGAAACTTTATGTGAACGGTGTTCCGGATGGGCAGCGGAAACTGGATATAGAACCGGCTTATCTTGGAGGGGGCATTCTGATAGGCGAGCGGTTCAAAGGATTGATAGGCGATATCAAGTTATGGAACCGTACCCTGACTTTGCAGGAGATAGAGCAAACATACCAGGTAAAAAAGAAGAAGTTAATCGAGACTGCGCCTCTAGCAAATAAAAAGGAAGCCGCAGTCAGCGAGGATCAGGTCGATGCCGCAGTAAAAGATATCCTCATGGGACGGCGTTTTGAAATGAGCAAGGAGAAAGGAAAGAGTCCCTTTATTCGCGTTGTCCTTGGTGATACGGATTTCGGTATTGCAGAAGGCAATGGAGCATTGAGATATTACCGGGCCGGCAAAAGCAACCCGTTTATAGAATATATAAGCCTGTCAGAGGGTGATAAGGCTCAGGTTCGCACCGAAGGGATAAAGTGGAAGCATGAATGGCAGGAAGGAAGCCTTCTTGCTCTGGCCGGAATCAAAAATATGGATGTGCCGCAGGGGAAGGTGGAAAATAAAAGCGCTGTTCCGGTGCTGAACCTTACCCCGGGAGAAGATGGAATAGCCAAGATAGCGGCATCAGGCAGATTGAACAGCCAATGGGAATCCGATATAACCGTCGTAAAGCAGGATAAGGCTGATTTATTATCAATGCATTATCAGAGAAAAGGCGCGGCAGCGGCAGGAAGGCAGCCGGTAGCCTTATCTATAAAGTTAATGCGCTGGCTGGAGGATGAGGATATACCTTTATTTGCGGTCAAAAGCAACGGGCAGATATGCCGGTTGCAGGGTGGAGAAAGCGTAGAAGGCGTAAAAGTAATTATACCCTTTTGGAAGCAGGGGCACCAGCTGTCTTTTTCTGTAGAGCCCTGCCAAAAGATCAGCCTGGGCAAGATACAGGGTTTTATGGGCGGCAGGCTACTGACGTTCAATGCCGGTGAATCTGTTGATAACATCAACCTGCGAGTTGAAGACAGCCGTATTTCGCCCGTGGTTACCGCCGGAGCCGTTTCCTTGAGAGTAAATGAGAGAAATGGAGCCGGTCATCTGGATATTGGCGGCCTGCCGTTTATGACTGTAGAGGGAGTTGAAAACGGCTCCATACAGTCCGTTGGCGGCTACGACGGTCCTGCCTGGGAAGTGGCAGCAAAGAAGAACGTAAAAGGCGGTTTTGCCTTCACCGGCAAAGGCAGGATATCTACGGTTCCCTGGGCCATGGAAGTAAAAGGTAAGGATAATGAAATATGTTATCGCTGGAAGAGAGATAGTATCGGCGCTGCATCTGCCGGAGTGCATTTATTTATGCCGTA
>JAQTYS010000392.1 GCA_028688175.1 Methanothrix sp.
TAGACCAGACCGGCTCTGCGCCGGCGGCGGTAGACAACGAAACCGAAGAGATTGAGGAAGATGGAGGGAACTTGGCTGGCGGTATTAACTTGACCGGCGAACTGAACAGCCGAGAGAGTAATGAATGTGACGGCCAGAGCGGTTGTGGTAACAGCGGCGGTCGTGGATGAGGCAATTTGCTTTCTGGCAATGATTAATGCCGGATATATTTGTTTTTTGATAATTTCGGTAATTGAGGTTGGCTGCTTGACTGTTGGCGTAACTGTATTGTTTTCTTCTTCCGGAGTAGGAGTTTGCTCTGCGGTAGTACCGGTTTCCTGATTGCTAATCTGCTGCGCCTCCGCAGCCTGATTGGTAGCATAGGCGAGCCAGGCGCTATTGAGCGCGGCTCTGGTTTTGGGTCCGACATAGCCGGTTTGATCTATACCATTGTCACCCTGAAAATCAGTCACCGCTTCTTTGGTGGTCTGGTCGTAAGTATTGTCGGTAATATCAGTGTCTGCCGGCAGATAGTTCAGGTCTTTGAGCATGCCCTTGAGAATGCTTACTTCCCTATTCGTCTCTCCCGGGGTGAGGTTCTCGGTGATTTCCAGCGTTGGCATTTGGAAACTGCCTTGTTCGCCGGAGCTAGTTGAGGCTTGTTCTCCGGTATTTGTTGCGGATTGCGACGCCGGACTTGAACCGTTTCCTTCATTAGAAATAGCAGACGGAGAAGAGGGCGATTCTTGTCCTGTGCTTGTTGCAGGAACAGTTTCTGTTGTAGCGGTTTGTTCCGGATTAGTGGTTGTCTCTCCGGAGTCGGTTGCGGTAGTAACAGTAGTAGTTGTTTCTCCGGTAACAGTCGGCGCTATGCCTGAGGAGGAACAACCGGTCATAAATCTAGAGGTGTAATTGGCTGACATGGCGTTGCCATTGATATCGGTAATACCGGTAGTGAGTGTAACCGTATATTCCTGAGTGCAATCCAACTCTCTAGATGGGGTGAATACTGCTCGTGAATTAGCATAGCTAACAGAGCCGCTGACAGCATAGTTTGAGTCACGGACTGTGAATGTGGAGGTGGTGATGGAGGAGGTAGCCATATCTTCGGAGAACGTGGCGGCAATGGTTGTGGAAATAGCTGCATTGTTATTGCCGTTAGCCGGAGAGATGGAACTTACTGCGGGACGATCATCGGTCGTAAATGTCCAGGTATTGTTTTCCGCCAATCCATTGCTTGCGAGGTCAGCCGCACCGGTAGTAACTGTGGCGGTGTATGTGGTGTTGTAACTTAGCGGACTATCTGGCGTGAATGTGGCAGTGAGGCCGGAGTACTCTACTGTGCCGGAAATAGGAGTAGCGCCGGCCGCGAGAGTAAATGTAGTGGTGGTGAGAGTAGATGTTGCCATGGGTTCGGAGAACAGCGCAGTAATCGTAGTGGTTGTTGCCACTTTGGTAGCGCTCGCTAGCGGGGATTTGGTGTCGATGGTTGGCGGGGTGGAATCGGCGGGGGTGGAGAGAAAATAATTTGCATTAATTGCGGAGAGAGTGGGCGTAACCGAGGTGTTGGTGGTAGAGAGAACAGCGCGGTATTGGAGATAGCGGGCGGCGGGAGAAGTTGGGGTAAATGTGTAGGCTGTTTCAGTATTGGCGATGCCGGGATAAATTTTAAATTCTGTTACTGCCGGCACAGTGATGGCGGGATTGGCGCCAGTACCGAATAATCTGATTTTGGAAGTGCTGGTGGCAGTAAAACTATGCGAGGTGATAAGCGAAGTGTTGCCTGTTGTCGTGGCAGTGAGCTGAACCCAGTCTGATCCTGACCAGCCATAGATAGCATAGTCGTCGGCATAATAGTCCTGTCCTCCGATGGATAGACAATTGATTTCTACTCTGCCGACCATTCTTTTTTCTCCGAAATCTATGTCTAGAGAGTAGGAGCTTTGACCTGGCTCTGGCGCCCATGGGCTATCGTCTCTACCGTCGATGGCATAACCGGCAACATATAAACCATAATACGAACTGGAAGTGGCGGTAACACCACCTAATCTGGATATATTAGTTTGTGAAATCAATGTGCTTGTTGCCCAATCGCTCCAGGTGCTATTATCGTCGCTGGTGCGAGTGGCAAATTCAATGCTGGTGCTCGTCGCCAATGTAGTGGTGGCGGTTATGTAATTCCACGTGCTGTCGGAGGCGCCAGAATCAATCGCGGCTGAAGTGTAGAGACCGGAGGCACCCAGGGTTCTAATAATAACTCTGTTATTATCTCGGTCAGCGATAAATAGATGTTCGCCATCATAGAAAATCCCGTTGGGCCAATGCAGGGTATCAAAATATGGCGTACCGCCTTGGTTGTCGCTATTGCTATAAAAATTGTCCTGGCCCAAAACTTCATCAGCCTTAACATTATTAGTTGTCGGAATGCCATTATAGATTAAAATGCGATTATTATAACCATCGGCAATATAGAGGCGATGGCCGTTATAATAAACGCTAACTGGTAGATATAAAGTTTCATTATCAGGGCTGCCACCCTGATTAACGCCCCGACTGACAAAATCTTGTTGAC
>JAQTYS010000393.1 GCA_028688175.1 Methanothrix sp.
CACTACCCGTTGAGAATAACTTGTTCGGTAATAATTGGCACTTCGGCTGGCCGGTGGCCACGATGGCCGGGGATACTATTGTGATGGTCTATCAGCGTACACCAGCCCATTGGGGTTCCGAGTTGGTCACGGACAAGTATACTAGTAGGGCTGTGGTGGTCCGATCCCAGGATGGGGGAAGGACTTGGTCTGATCCGGTGGATGTTCGGGAATTTATCAAGGCACCGGTTAGGAACTGTAAAGCTGGATTTGGCAATGCAATCGGAACAATGAGTGATGGATCGGTATTACTTATTACAACATACGGAGTCTTTCGGTCTATAGATGCAGGTGCTACATGGGATCACATTCCCGATGCCTTTGGCGGGATGCAGTTGTCGGGCCCAGTGACGAATATGGGTCCTCGGATTATTGAGCACCCCGAGTATGGGGCAATAGCATTTGGACATTGCGAAGAGAAGGAGGGCAACATAGCTGATGAGATCTGGATACGGTACTCCCGGGACCTCGGTACAACTTGGCATGAGTTGAGCCAGATACTACCCAGTTTTGTGAAAGCGGTTGAGCCTGCCGCCTTACAATTGGATAACAGGGTAGTACTTCTAACGCGAAGTCATGGAAGTTATGATGCATCGGATCAAACGTGGCGTTATGTTGAGCTGGTGTCAACGGAGTATGAACCGCTTTTATTTGAGGCCCACAGGACGAACATTAAAGCCTCTGATGTGAGGGCACTAAGTGGTAACGGTGGTTTTGGGCCATGGTCCCAGGACACGGTAGATTTATCCTTCAATCCCATTACACATAGGGTTGAGGCTGTGGTGACGAATCGCTGCGGTGGGGGACAAGGGCGAGAACATGAGCATAGTCATATGACTTTGAATTTGTGGAGCATTGATCCAGACGATCTGTTTGCTGGGGGGAGCAACTGGCGTTTTGAGACTACTCTGTGGGCTAAGGAAGGTATTACACCGGTGAACTCTGACAGAGGGCTTCATGCGGATGGAATGCATCCGGGCGCAGCAGTGATCGATGAAGAAAGGGGACTTCAGTATGTTTACGTGTATTTGGGGTTTACCGAAGGTCCCGCAGGAATTTTTCAAATTACACGTACCCTAGACACAGAACAATTGAGCTGTCTGCCTCCGTGGGAGGGTCGATGAGAAAGTAAAGATGTGCATTTCATAGAGCTATGACTATGTAATAGAACTGGGGCCGGAAGCAAGGAACGTGGTATATTCGCGCGAAGAAGTGATAGAAGTAGAACGCAAGTATGCGGTTATTCTCGGTAACCTTGGTAACACGAAGGAACGTTTTTGTGCAGGATACAAAGAGAACTTGTCTACAATGGGGATGCTAGAACAGGTAGCTTTCATAGAATATGTTCGCGTCAATCCACCTATGTAGTTCATTAATGGGACTAAGGATCATGCTTGTCCACTTGATAGTCACAAGCTGAGTCACTCCCTTGTATCTCCCCCATTACCTTAGCTGTAAAAATGGGAATGAGCCTTCTCGCCTTTCTGGATGAGAATCAAAGGAAATAGATTGGCAGATATTATTTTCTTTGGCCAAACACCTCTTCCACGGTTGGGTGATCCACTTATTCAGGGGAACGAAGTGATAGTTCGGATCAGTAACGGCCGTAAACTGAAGTTAGCAAGGCTTTTATATGCCTTAGATAAGGGCAAATGGAACGATCGCAAATGGAATATGCTTCTTACGCGAAATAATGGGATTAGATTAAGGCAGGTCTTCCATATTGACACAAAGACATTCTTCTTTGCTACAATTGATGAGGCCGGAGCACACGTGAGTAATCACATAAGGAGTATTGGTAGCAGCTTACTTGTAGGGCAAGCATTACGGCTTAGCAAGGTATAATAATTAATCTCATAGGACAAAGAGGTAAGCGAACCGAAAGCTTACCTCTTTGTCCGCAGGGGTTAGTTATCCGAGAAGTTGCGTTAGATCAGTCTCGACAGCATCAATGAGATGCAGGTCGAATTTTTCAACCAGTACATTCAATACGTTAGATGAGAAGAACGCAGGAAGTGTAGGTCCTATATAGATATTACGAATACCTAAAGCTAGTAGGCTGAGCAAAATGCAGACTGCCTTCTGTTCGTACCAGGATAGCACCAAACTAAGGGGTAACTCATTGACACTGCACCCGAAGGCTTCGGCAAGGGCAAGGGCCACCTGAATGGCGGAGTAAGCATCGTTACACTGACCCATATCCATGATTCGGGGCAGCCCACCTATCTCCCCAATGTCTAGATCGTTAAAACGGTACTTCCCGCATCCTAGTGTTAGGATGAGAGTATCCTGAGGCGCCTGTTTGACGAACTCGGTATAGTAGTTGCGGCCTGGTTTTGCTCCGTCACATCCTCCTACGAGGAAGAAATGTTTGATTGCGCCAGCTTTGACTGCGTTTATGACCTGATCCGCTACGCCAAGAACAGTACCGTGAGCAAAGCCGGTGGTAAGCTCTGTACCGCCATTGATGCCGGTGAGGATTTGATCATTCTGGTACCCACCAACCTCCAA
>JAQTYS010000088.1 GCA_028688175.1 Methanothrix sp.
AGGGCGGGATGACGTAGCCGGTATAAACTCCGCTGTCCACTCTTATGCCTGGACCGCCCGGGCTTCTGTAGCGCTTGATCTTTCCGGGACAGGGAGCAAAATCGTTTAGCGGGTCCTCTGCATTTATGCGGCATTCGATAGCCCAGCCTCTTATCTTCATATCGCACTGATCATAGCCCAGGGGATAGCCAGCCGCAACCATGATCTGCTCTTTGGCCAGGTCCACACCAGTTACCATCTCAGTGATGGGATGCTCTACCTGCAAGCGGGTATTCATCTCCAGGAAGTAGAAGTCGCCGCGCGAGTACATGAACTCCACTGTGCCGGCACTGGAATAGCCGATAGCTTTGGCAGCTTTAACGGCGATGGAGCCCATCCTCTCGCGCAATTCCTCGGTCATAACAGGCGAAGGAGACTCCTCGATCAGCTTTTGATGGCGGCGCTGGATGGAGCACTCCCGGTCTGAGACATAGATGGTCTTTCCATAATTGTCGGCCAGAACCTGAAACTCGATGTGTCTGGGTTCAGTCAGGTATTTTTCGATGTAAATGGTGTCATCGCCAAATGCGCTTCGGGCTACGGACTGAGAGGATGTTAAGGCGGGCAAGAGCTCCTCGCGGCTCTGCACAATCTTCATGCCTATTCCACCGCCTCCCGCTGCCGGCTTGAGGATAATGGGGTAGCCTATGTTTTCTGCGATATCGACGGCAACATCAGGATCGCTGATGCCCTCCTCGATGCCGGGCACAATTGGTACGCCCGCTTCTTTCATGGTCTGGCGGGCGGTGATCTTGGAGCCCATGGCATCGATGGAAGAGGACGGTGGGCCTATGAAGACTATGCCGTTCTCCACGCAAGCAGCAGCGAAGTTTGTATTCTCAGAAAGAAAGCCATAGCCGGGATGGATGGCCTGAGCACCGGTATCAAGGGCTGCTTTGATGATATTGTCTATCCTCAAGTAACTCTGGCGGGAGGGGGCCGGCCCGATGAAGACTGCTTCGTCTGCATATTTGGCGAAAAGGGCGTTCTTGTCAGCTGCGGAGTAGACGGCCACTGTCGAGATGCCCAGCTCCCGGCAGGCGCGCATCACCCGGATGGCGATCTCTCCCCGGTTGGCGATCAGGATCTTTTTGAACATTCCCTGTTGAAAGACGCTGCCAGGGTAAAACCTTTTTGGCATAATAGTAGGCAAAGCATTATATCTATAGCGCTAAATATTTTATGGCGAAGGGGATCTACAATGGTTAATGTGAATTTAGCTGCGGCAATGGGGGTGCTGGTAATTCTCACCGGAATCGTTCTGGTAGGAGTTCAGGTGATGGAGAGCCAAGGCGGAGAGATGCAAAACGAAAGCTTCAAGCTGATAGGCGCGCAGGCAGGAGCCACCAAGTTTCAGGTTGAGACGGCTTTTCCTGGTGTGCCCATGATTGCTTTGGGCATGATACTGCTAATTGCGGGTGCTTTCTTTTCGGGCCGGTCATGAAAGGCAAAAACTAAAAATGCATGAGAGACTAATTTTGCCGCTATGAAGCCCAGGGATCTATCTAAAGATGAGTGCACGAGTCTTCTTTCAGCAGCCAGATACGGCCGGCTGGGGCTGTCCAAAGACGATCGGCCTTATGTCGTTCCCATGTCTTATGTCTATCAAGACGGCAAGATCTACCTTCACTCTCGGGGCAAGGGAAAGAAGGTGGAGTATGTCACAGATAATCCCCGAGTCTGTTTTCAGATAGATGTTTTAGAAAAGGAGAGATGGTGCAGCGTCGTGATCTCGGGCATCAGCCGTCTGTCGGATAGCGTTGAAGCCAAGCAGAAGATGTTTGACGCTTTCACCAACAAGGGCCAGGGCGGGCATGGCGGCAAGAAGTTCTCCCGTGAGGAGTTGGAGAGGATGCCCATGACCATCTGGGAGATTGAGATTGAGGAGATGACCGGCAGAGAGGGCGTCTGGTAGTTCTGAGGTAAAATGCCCCCTGCGGTGAAGTGGACTGAGAAGTACCGGCCTGATACGCTCAAACAGGTTTTAGGAAACGGCAAGGCCATCGAGGAGCTGCGCGCCTGGGCGGCGTCCTGGGAGAGGGGCTCGCCAATCACTGGTGCTGTCATTCTCTACGGACCTGCCGGTACGGGCAAGACCTCGGCGGCTCTGGCCCTGGCGCGTGAATTCGACTGGGACTACATCGAGATGAATGCCAGTGATGCCCGCACGGCAGGCATGATTGAAAAGATTGCCGGGCCGGCCTCGCGCTCCATGACCTTCTCAGGCAAGCCGCGGCTGGTAATTCTGGACGAGGCGGACAATTTACATGGCACAGCCGACCGGGGGGGAGCGTCGGCCATGCTGCGTCTGGTCAGAGATACCCGCCAGCCCGTTCTGCTCATCGCCAATGAGTATTATGATATGGAAAAGCCCTTGCGGGATGCGGCCAAGGGCATACAGTTTCGCTCCGTGCGCTCCAACACCATCGCCCAGGCTCTGCGGGAGATCTGCCGGGCGGAGGGAGTAGAATGCGATCCGGATGCGTTGATGATGATTGCTGAGCGCGCCGGTGGCGACATGCGCTCCGGGGTGAATGATCTGCAGGCTGCCGCTCAGGGCCAGACGGCCCTGGCGCTGGAGGATGTGGCCACGGCTGAGAGGGATGTCAAGTCGTCCATCTTCAAGGTCCTGGAGGTCATCTTCAAAGGCAATAGCGCCCAGGAGGCCCTGCAGGCCTCTTATGCTCTGGATGAGAGCCCGGAGGATCTCATCAACTGGGTGGACGAGAACCTGCCGCTGGCATACAAAGGCGAAGACCTCTGGCAGGGTTATGAGCGGCTGGCACGGGCGGATGTCTTCTTGGGTCGGGTGCGCGTCCGGCAGAATTATGGACTGTGGCGCTATGCCGGCTTTCTCATGACGGGCGGGGTGCAGGCCGCCAAGGCCGCAGCCCGGCACGGCTATGTGGCTTTCCGGCCACCCAGCCGCTGGCGGCGCATGGGCCAGACCAAGAAGGCGCGCAACATCCGTGATTCGGCGGCAAAGAAGATAGGCAGCCATTGCCACGTCTCTGCGGCGTTCGTTCGGGCGGAGCTGATGGATTTTGTGGGGCTTCTTTTGGCCGACAAGAAGAAGGCCATTCCACTGGCTGCGCAGTTGGAGCTGGACGCTGATGAGATAGCGCTTCTGCTGGGCAGCACTACCTCCACCAAGAAGGTGCAGAACATCTTCGAGGAGGCCATGAAGATGCGGGCGGCTGAGGAGTTTGAGGAGATCGAGCTCTCCTGGCACGGCACAGGCACGGCGCAGCAGCCGCTGGGGGGCACGCCGCTGACGAGGGCTGTGTCTGAACAGACGCAGTCAGCGCGGGCGGAGGCGGGCGCTGTGCAGGTGGGCGCGAGCGTGGCTGGGGCTGTGATAGCCAGCGCCGAAAAGGTGAGTGCTGTGCAGGCAAAGCCGCTCAAGGTGGAGGCAGCGCCGCCGGTCGGGCCTCAGCCGGAGGAAACGACGGAAGCTGCTGATCGCCAGCCGGGGAGTGCGGCCAAGCCCGAGGGCCGCAAGAGGGGCAGGCCGAAGAAGGCGGAAAGCGAGGGGAAGGCCGCGGCAAAGGCCACGGGAAAGAGGCAGAAGTCGCTTTTTGACTTTTAGGGAACGATAATCCTTAATACCTTCACGAAATAACAATCATATACAGGTTGTGAATGAAAGAAATGGAAGAAAATGTCGTGGGGCAATACTACGATCCAAGTAAGAACCAGATGCCGTATGGGGGGGCTACTGATATCCACGGCAAGATCGCTTGGGTCATAACTAAAGAAAAACATGACGAGATCTTCGATCGTCTCAAGCGACTGTTTCCCGAGTGATGATTCGGGTAGCAATAGACTCAGATCTGTTCTTCTTTTCGATAGCCAATAGCAGTAAAGCCTCAAAGAAGGTATCGCCCTCTGGTGTTAAGAATCTTCTGCAACATATAAGCACGCATACGGATAAATTTGAATTATGCGTATCCAGCACCGTCCTAGCCGAGAGTGTGATGGTATGTTTGGAAAGCAGAAAACATGATATCGATGAGCTTCATGAGATGATCACATTCTGGGGTGGCTTAAACATTAAGTTTCTCCATCCAAACGATGTTGCAGCATACATGTGCAACCTATTAATTAATAAATATAAGGATAGTAGGATGATGCCTACAGACGTTTTTCATATTGGCTACGCACTTGCATATGATATGGATTACTTTGTCTCCACCGATCGTCTCCTCTTACAGTATAAGCTGCTGGAAGGATCCAAGCTCAAAATAATTCATCCCGATATGCTACGTACACTCATTCGATAGTCTCTAGGGCGCAGCAGCCGCTCGCACCCACGCAGGCGTGCGTTGCCTCGGCGCAGGCGGAGGCGTACGCAGTACAGGTGGGCCGCGGGCGTGAGGAAGCGATGCAAGCCAGCGCCGAAAATGTGAGCGCTGTGCAGGCAGAGCCGCTCAAGGTGAAGGCAGCGCCGTCGGTCGGGCCACAGCAGGAGGCCACGGCGGCGGGCGAGAGCGCGCTCCAGCCCCGCAAGAGGGGCAGGCTCAAGAAGGTGTAGAGGAAGAGCCCAGCCGCGACGGTAAAGAGGCAAAAGTCGCTGTTCGACTTTAGAGCACTATTTTTTCCTAGGCTTTGCCCAATTGCAGTATCTATGGGTTAACTGTGCATTCCTTAATTCCGTCTCGCCACCAGTCCAATATTGCTCGATGTGATCCACTGCAGCGTCATCAATGCTAAGAATCTCTTGCCCACAAAGCCCACACATTTTAGTTTTTTTATACAAATCTTCTTTTTCGGCTTTTGAAAACAACCTGCGTTCCTTTTGAGATATTCCAATAATTCTCTGCAGAATAAGCCTCCACTTGTCGAATCGTTTTGTGACAGCTTGAATACTGCTTGTGGAGCGTTCAATTGAGTCGATAAACTCTTGATCACTGGTCATTAATGTAATCCATGCTTCGTATATTAAATCTTTATTTTTCATAAAAACATGTTTATCAACTCCCGAGAAGAGTACCATTAACACGTCGTAAAGTGAAGCGTTGAATTTTTTTGGTACCCAATATCCATCCGGATTATCAACTGTACCAAGTTTATATTTTTTGAATGCGTGATTATCTAACAAGGACCTAATTATGCTAGCAGAATTTTTAAAATCTTTTCTTAATTGAACAGCATCTCTCTCTGATATGTCTTGATACCTCTTCATGTCATTGTTAAGAAATTGTCTCATTGTTGGCTTATAATTTAAATAGCTAGCATGGTAAAATGCTGCAAATCGTAAGACTAATTCAACGTCCCTCATTCTTCGATCAGAATTTTTGATTCCAATTATATGTTTGAAATCTTCGTCCTGAGCCAATTCACGCAAAAGCTTATTGTATGTTCCCCGATAAATACAATTTCTTAATTCTTGGTCACTTAATGAAACCGATCCAGTATTTAATCGTTCAAATATTTCAAATTTTAAATTTGGATCTGATTCTTTATTGAACGTTATCGTTCTTATTTTATAATATAGGATCTTATTTTGTAATTCAACAGAGAGATCCTTAAAGGCCTTTCCCTTCAATTCTGGAAAGGCTTTTAAAGACGTTAGCTTAAATTCTTTATTATCACTGGGATACTCTTCCGGAAAATTTCCCTCAATGTAAGAGAAGAACGCCGTCAGTCGCTGCTGCCCATCAATAACGTATTCTTTGCAGTCATTCTCTTCAGATAGATAAATTACAGGCAATGGTATCCCCAAAAGAGCAGATTCTATTAGTTTACTTGATTTTTTTGAATCCCAGACGAAATTTCTTTGAAAATCTGGTTGCACAATGAGCATTCCTCTGCCTTTCTTTCCGTGAAGTGATTCTATCTCGAGATCTCCCTGAGACGTATAGACTTTCCTTTGAGATAAATGAGTTACATCATCACCATTTTTCTCATCATCTTCCGTTTCGAATTCAATTTCTTCAGTATTATTTATAACATTTGTCATTAAATACACTTCTTTTCGAGCGACTTCGGTCAACCTCAATATAATCACTTTGCTTATCATCATATTATTTAGGACTTGCCGCTGTGGAGTAAGCGATCTGCATATATTTCGATATTGTACTGCAGATCAGTTAAGACATTTCCGCAGAGTCTCTCCAAAGGTAATTTCAGTTCCCGAAAATCGTCTTTCTCTTAAGCCATCACATACTGGCATAAAGTGAAAGTTATCTAAACCTTGGTGTCCCAGTCCATCCCATGACCGACTTCCCGCCCATCTTTGCTTTCCTGCACTCCCTTCGCCAGAACAACAACCATTAGTGGTTTGAAGCCCACCGCCCCGAGTATGAAAATGCCAGAGCGCTCTTCGAGGACATCATCCTGGGCCTCATCTTCCGCTTCGATGCCGCCCTGCCCCTGGGCGATCTCCCTGCCAAGGATGCCATCTTTCGCATCGCGAGCGACATGCGCTTTGCCAAAAACAAACCGCCCTACAAGGATCACTTCTCTGTCGTGCTCGCTCCCGGCGGCAGGCATTCCCTGCGCCTGCCCTACTACATCCACATCATGCCCGGCGGATCGCTTCTGGCGGGCGGGGTGCACCTGCCCACCTCTGTTGCATCTGCAGGCCATTTGCTTGGCGATCCCCTGCGCGGTCCCTCCGTCCTAGCGTCTCCCCGGCTTCAAACCGTTTGACCTGAAAATGCTCCTTATCCTCCGTTTTTGATAGGCGGATATCTTATCGAATAGAGGGTGGTCCGGCTTGACTCTGAGCAGCGTTATTGAGATGACAAAGGACTCTGGAACAATCCCCTCCAACAAACAGACTATGCCGCCCTCATAGCCGGAATCGAATACCTTGGTTATCATCAACTGCGTGTCAGCCGTGATATTTTTCCCGTTTTGGGAAAGATAGCTGCCCAAGTCCTCCGTTGGGTAAACGGGAATGGGCAAATGGCTTTCCATCTCTTCAATCAGCTTCATATTTCCTGCCTCTATTTTTATGTTTGAAGCAACGCATGATGCAGCAATTGCTCACCTCAATGAAAAAAGCTCCTTGTCATTGAACAGTGTACAATATTCATCTTTTTCGCTTATGCATCGGTTTGGACATGCTACACAAATACTGAGGAGTCCATCCCAGGCTTTGGAAAGAACATTCAACATTTTATTGATCATTCTATCGTCAATATTCGGAAAATATGATTCAATCAGTTCATATGAAAGACATACCTTTTTAATTTTACCAGATACTTGCAGTAAAATAACATCCTTCAGTTTCTTCGAGGTACAAATTGAAAACTCCGCAAGGACATCGTCACTGATTTTGTTTTTCTTTAGTCGATATCCAATATCCTTCTTCATATTATCATATATCTCTATTGATAGTTCATAGCAAAACCAGTTAAGTTTTATTTTCTCACTCTCATTGGAATAGAATGATGTAGGTTTTATCATGCCAAGTCCGGTTTTCCTTTTCTCTTTCACAATCATGTATCGATGATTATTCGTTTGATTTTAAAAAGAATATGCTCAAAGTTGCCAATGCACCCCGTCTCAGACCAAAGTAGCGCGTGCTCGGGCTTGGGTCTGTTGATCGTTCTCCGTTTTTCTTGCCGGCACCCTCTTGCATGCAAAAAATTATCTAAAGCTTGCCGACCTATTCATTCTTATGTCCCCATTCCCGCCCATCCTCTCATTCCTGCACTCTCTCCGCGAGAACAACAACCACGAATGGTTCGAATCCCATCGCCCCGAGTACGATGAAGCCAGAGAGCTCTTCCAGGATTTCATCCAGGGCCTCATCTTCCGTTTCGATTCAGTCGAGCCCCTGGGCGATCTCCCGGCCAAAGATGCCATCTTTCGCATCCATAACGATATGCGCTTCGCCAAAAACAAGCCGCCCTACAAGGATCACTTCTCTGCTGTGCTCGCTCCCGGCGGCAGGCACTCTCTGCGCCTGCCCTACTACATCCACATCATGCCCGGCGGGTCGCTCCTGGCGGGAGGGGCGCACATGCCTACGTCCGCAGACCTGCAGGCCATCCGCGCCTCCATCGCCGAGGACCCGACGCCGCTAAAGAGGGTGATCGAGGCTCCCGAATTTGGCAAGTATTTCGGCGAAGTATCCGGGGAGAGGCTCAAGAGCGCGCCGCGAGGCTACGCCCCCGACCACCCCCAGATCGATTGGCTTCGCCTCAAGCAATTCACGCTCGTCCACCAGCTAAGCGATAAGAGAGTGCTGGCGGAGGATTTTGCCGACTACGCCCTGAGGGTATTCTCTGCCATGAAGCCGTTCTTTGACTATCTTCAACCGCTCGTCGGTCAGCAGATGCGCCCCGCCAGGGTTTTGCCAAAAAAGAAGAAGGGCGAAAAGGGGGTGGAGAGATTTTAGGGAGGAAAATATTGATAATGCGATTGATGATCATGAAAAAAATAGATATGCGTGAGGATCATCGCATCAAGCCGAAATGCAAGCTTGCTTTCGGCGTCATTTGTCCAATTTTTGCTCAATTGTCTGGATACCCCAGCACGATCCCCTCTGGATAGGCCAGTCCCAAGAACTGCTCAAGATATTCTTTGTATATCTTCTCAGGATCGATGTCTAGCTTCGGATGCAGCCACTTGGCATAGTAGGCGTCGCCCACAATTCCGTCCGGTCCCCAGGCAATCTCCGTGCTGATCAGATAGGCCCGATTATTTTTGACCGCATCCAGATTGCTCCAACCTGCCCGGCCTTCGATGTAGTTCTTCAGGATCTCGGCAGCTTGTTCGCTGCTGTTCCAGCCGGCATTTCCGCTGCCCGGGGCAAGAGACTTTATTATCACATCAGGATTCTCTTTGAGTATCCATTCGCTGTCTAACTTGGGGTACTCGGGAAGGTCTGCTGCTATATTCCTGCCGCCTGCAAAGCTGCTGACACAGTCACCACTGCTGCCTTTTCCGTAGCTGGAAATCTCAGAAATGGTGTTCTTTGTGCCCCATTCCATGAAGAGACGTGGTTTGTCTTCCTCCTGGAGAGCAGCTACATAATCCTTGATGGGCTGATCGTAATTGCTGCGCCACTGCAAATATTTATCTGCCTGCTCATTCTTGTTCAGGAGGAATCCCAGGGTTTTAATCTCCGAGCGGAGGATGTTGTCCCTATAGAAGTCAAGGCCAATAACAGCAATGTCCGCGGATTTGAGGCTCTCCTCCAGCTTGCTGGCTCTCTCCAGGTTGGCAGAAGTTATGACGATATCCGGATGAAGTTTAACAATAGACTCGCTGTCGGGAGCAGACCAGGTTCCTACCGCCGGTTTATCTGCCAGATCAGGATAGTAGTATCTGGCTTCTTTGATGTCTGAAGATACCCCAACCATCATATCCTGAGCCATCAGTATTTTGGCAGCCTCGTTCCTGTAGGTGCCCAGAGCTATCAGCTTATTTACCGGCATCTTGATGGTGACATTGCGATCGATGGAGTCGGCAATGGTCAGTTCCTTCTCCTCGCCTTTTATGATCTCATTTATCCTATCGACGTCCTGGGCATCGATCTTGCCGTCATAATTGGCGTCGGCAAGTTTTGTGGGTGCGTTGCTGCCACTGATTATCCCCTGTACAAATGCAGCATCCGCTTCGTTGATCTCATCATCCATATTGGCATTTCCGAATATGCTGAGGAGATCATCCGAGGCTTCGCTGGCCATAGTCAGAGGCAAAGCTGCAGACAGGATTGCCAGTGCCATGATCATCAAAAAACAGGTCCGCCATCTCTGGGCAGTGCCTGTCTTTTCATCTCTAATAACATCTTCCACGATATGTATCATATATTCTCACTGATGCGATGCATCAATGTCATTGGTTATAACTATTTTGTATATAGTGTTAATATAAGCAAAGGAATGCGTCCTTCATGTCGTCCTGATAATGAAAATAAACAGGTCCGCCCAAAGACTTAGCATGTTGGTTTGCCACTTCCTTGCGCCGGATCTGTGCGTTCTCTCTATTCACCACATTGGCCACTAAATGCTGATCTTCTTTAGAGTCATCATCCCGCCAACCA
>JAQTYS010000394.1 GCA_028688175.1 Methanothrix sp.
GAGGTTATCTCTAGGACAGATCCCTTAGGAAGACTCCGTAGTGAATCCTGGCAGATTCCGGTAGGTAGTGGTCTTGAATCCTACAGCCTAGCATACACATATGATGGAGCAGGGAACCTGACTCAGCTGACTTATCCGGATCACAACTCGATTAGCTATACCTATGATACTTCAGCTACTGCATCCCAACCGAGCTTCGGACGTCTTCGCGGTGTACCAGGGGTATGTGACTTCACCTATACCACCAATGGATTCCTAAAGAGCATTGCCTATGCTAATGGTGCCCTGACCCAGATCCAACCGGACCATAGAAGCCGTCCAGCTTCCATTGTCACCACCCTACAAGGGCAGACAACTTTCAGCGAACACTACACCTATGATTACGAGAATAACATTACGTATATCGATGAAAACCATCCATCATATCGGACATATGACTATGATCAACTGAACCGTCTTACAAGCGTGACTGATTACAGATATGGTTTATGGGAGGACTACCAGTATGATGGAGCAGGTAACCGCACTAAGATCGTAAAGCACCTCATGGGTTGGCCGCCCGTGGAGGAGATGCAGGAATATGGTTACGAATATGAGGCCTTTGGAAATGCCCTGCTTAGCGTAACCACAGACAACGGAACTGAGATCTTTACATACAATAGTATGGGAGACATGGAAACTAGGCAGCAGGGTGATGAGCTAACCACCTACCTCTATGATAGCGCAGGCAGGCTCAAAGAAGTAAGAACGGGCGAGGATATCCAGGCCCAATATGAATATGATGCATATGGTCGTCTCGTTAAGACCGAGGATGGAAAGACAACAATTCGTCTTCCCCTTGGAAACGAAACAGCCTATGAAAAGGTCATCGAACAGGGAAATCCGACGACTGAGCGGAAGTATATTATTGCATTGAATCGCTATCTTGCCAGGGATGAGCGTACTGGTCAGGGCAGCTGGCAAAGGACCTATTACCATCAGGACCATCTAGGTTCAACTCGAGCATTAAGTGGTATTGACTCAGGCACCCTAGCCTATGAGCCCTTCGGTAGTGTGTTGCAGGACACAGGTTCTACAGAGGAACATAGGCATCGCTTTACCGGCAAGTCCGTGGACGGTACTGGTCTGTACTACTATGGGGCACGGTTCTATGATTCTCGGCTTGGTAGGTTTATTAGTATAGATCCGGCCAGGGATGGGCTGAATTGGTATGTATACGCGGCCAATAATCCGCTCAAATACATTGATCCGGATGGAATGGCCATTTGGTTATCTAATGCCTATTTACTACCGATGCTTCAGCAGTTGACCGATGACAGTCTGGCGGTAAGCAGCGAAGGAGGATATGTTGCAATTACTAAATGGGGTTGGGGTAAGAGAAAGCCAGCGGGTACGGCCCTAATTCGATTCGTGATCTCCCACTGGAGAACGATAAAGATAGAGACAACGTTTCATGAGAGCAAGTTTGAAGCCATTCATCGATCCGGGGGAACCATCTACCTAAACGAGAAAAGGCTAGACCTAGTAGTGACTGGCAATGTTGACACACTAAGTGGAACACTGACGGAAATGCCAATCCACATGGTTCTAGGGCATGAACTAGTTCATGCTTGGCGTTGGCTAAGTGGAGGAGCACTTATAGTCCCGGAAGGGGCTCGGGGAGAAAGGATTCAATGGACGTGGAAACTAGGTGAGGAAGAATATACAAGATGGCAATCAAGAGAAGAATTAGAGACGATCGGCCTTGTAAAGCCTTCGATAGGGCGTCGCTTGAGAATGCTTTTTTTCGTACCTACCGAAAATGCAATCAGATTCGAACATGGATTAGATCCGCGAATATCGTATATGAATGAAGGGAAATAGCAAGATGACCCGACACATCAAATTTGTTATATTCGGATGTTTTTGTATTGTCGTGCTTACCTTGACTGTCTTGTTCGTGGAAAAACGCAGGAGCAATTACCCGGAGTTCCCTTACCCAATACAAGTGGAGGTGGAGGACTTTTCGCCGATGGGTCGGCCTACTTATTCAGTGAATATCGGTGACGACGGCGTAATAACCGTATTATTTGGTTCGACTGATACATGGCCTTTTCAGGGCTTGATCCACCCGCTTGCAGTCAAAAGTAGTGTCATTTCGTTGGATGATATGCTTACCCTAAAATCAATGATCAAGGGAATCGCGGATCGTAGCCAGGAATACCCATTGACTGGGGGATACCACATACTATTTCAAGCCGATGGCGAGATATTTGGTTTCTCTGATGAAGTCCCAGGATTATGGGAGACGATAGAGTTCCTTAATTCCCTTTCGCCGATTCCGATAGACTTGGACTCGGGATCTTGACAAGATTTAAGGTAACGCCGGGTATTCCCCAGGTGAGATCTGCTCGTACATGGCTGGATACGCTGGGGCGTATAGCCTTAAGCCTTTTGTTGATTCAATGTACTTACTCCAATTCTGGCTAAAGGACGTTCCTTTTGTCAGGCCACGCTGGCGTCTGTTCTATAGAAAACCTGGTTTAGAACGGAATGTTAATACCGGCC
>JAQTYS010000395.1 GCA_028688175.1 Methanothrix sp.
GGATCTTTTTAGCCATCCGGTCAGGCAGGCAACGGTTGGCAGAAAATAGATGTTGTGCATTTTGGAATATCTCGGATACGGACACAGGGCGGTTTCAGAATCTCCGGATATGATCAGCGTTTCAAGAACCAGCTCCCCGCCTTTAGCCATAAGGGCGTGAATCTGCCGGAGGCTATCCAGTGGAGACCGCCTGTGATACAGGATGCCCATGCAGAACACCGTGTTGAAATATGCATTCATTACAGGCAGTTCTTCGAGTTTGGCCGGAACACAGAATATGTTCGGAAGACACATGAAGTGGTTCAGCGTCAGAAACTGGTAATAAAAGGTGGCAAACGGATCAATCCCGAGGACCATCTGAGGCTTTTGACGTGTCATTCTGAACATGTAATAGCCGTTGCTGCAACCGATATCCAGAATTTTTCGCCCCCCCAGGTGACTGATATGATCCTTCAGGCGATTCCATTTGATGCTGGAATCCCATTCGCTGTCAATATCGATGCCGAACACATTGAACGGGCCTTTACGCCAGGGTCGAAGATCAAGGAGCATGCGCAGGATACGCTCCTTCTGGTCGGAAGAGGTGTCTGCGTCCTGCCCGATACCGATCCTGTCCCGGTCCAGCCTGATGGCAGACGGGGTAATGGCCGGCAGCTCATTAAATGCCGCAGCATAGGCTTTGCCTCTGCCCTGACATATTTCCGCATTTTTTTTGCCGATCAGCTGTTGAAGCGCATCCGAAAACGGTTTCAGATCGAATTCGTTTATATATTTCAGGAGATGGTTCATAAGTTTTGCAGTCTACAGTCGTGGGTCGAGAGCCTTCAGCCGTTTGTTTTTCTGCCTGCTGCTTACCCCCTACTGTCTGCTTTCCCCCTGTCCCTTAACTTTTTTTACCGCGATCATGGATGTAAAGTTGAACCATTTATGCCAGATATCCATTCGGGTGAAGCCGGCTCGGGTCATGCGCTGCCGGTGGATTTCGATGGTTTCAGGTATCAGGACGTTTTCAAGCGCATCGCGTTTCTGACTGATTTCCAGCTCGGAATATCCGTTTTCTTTTTTAAACCGGTAATAGAATTCCTGCTGAAGCTGGTCCAGCGCATTGTCCATGTGCATGATTTTTTCGGACAGCAGCAGAATGCCGCCGGGGATAAGTCCCTTGTAGATACGGCGGACCAGATCGTCCCGTTCCGCTATCGGTAGATACTGAAGCGTGAAATTGATGACGACAACCGATGCGTTTTCAATGTTGACATTCTGAATATCGCAGCAGGTCAGGGTGATCCGGTGATGATTCGAAAAATTCTGTAAACGCTTCCGGTAGGCGTCTATCATGGGCATTGAATTGTCAGCCGCAATCATTTCAAACGGTTTTTTCCCCATTTCTTCGCACAGGCGGATACCGAAATTGCCATTTGAACATCCCAGATCGTAAATACGGGTATTCGGTTGATAAAAGGTTTCGGCCAGCTGGGCCTGCCGGTGAATGATTTCACGATAGCCGGGAACAGAACGGCTGATCATATCGTCAAATACGTTGACCACGGTTTCATTGAATTCGAATGGTTCAACCGGTTTCAGGGGCTTTGAAAATATATCGTCTTGTTTCATGAATGTGCTTATGTATCAGGTTGTACGAATTTGGGGGTTGAGTAAAAAATATTTGTACATATCGGTTACATCATCGGCTGTGTCAAGGGGAAAGGGTTAAGGGGATAGAGGGGAGGGCAGGGGTGATGGGGGTGCGATAGCCAGAGAAGGCATAATGCATAATTCGGGCTTGATCATAACTGCGGCCATATTTTGCCGTGCGCAGACTCTGAGTCCCGCCCGTTTCCGGCGGACGACATGGCGCGATCCGGGGAAAAGATGTCGGGGCCATGAAGCGTTAAGAAGCGCAAACTGTTTGAGGCTTGCCGAGTTTTTGCGCTTTAGCTTCATGGGCCCGGCATCCCCCGGATCGTGCTGGAGAAGCCGGCAATGGGCGGGACGGGCCCCGTGACATGGTGGCCGCAGTTATGATCAAGCCCTGATTTTGTTTACTGCGAAACAAAGCCGAACTTCCGGTACCAGTGTTTCAGAGACACATCTTCGCCAATCACGCCGATTCCCACGCACTTCAGCCCCAAGCCGGTTGCCACAGACATAACGTGACGGGCCAGCGCTTTGCCGCATCCGCTTCTCCGATATGCCGGCAACACGGCAAGCCGTTCCATATCGCACTGTGTTTTATCGGCTTTCTCAAACGCAACGCAGCCGGCAGCAACCCCGTTTTTTCCCAGAACATAATACGACGTCACTCCCCGGACAAAATCATCCTCTATCCATTGATCCGTGCAATTCAAGCGGTGATCAACACCTCCCTGACAGTATCCGGATGTTCACGATCGTGTTCCTGTGTATTGAATGCGACCCAAATGGCAGACCGGCTGCCGGTATTCTGGATTGCATGCGCCACCCCGGGCCGAAATACAAATTGATATGCCTGATCCTGCGGGACCACTATATCCCTGAGCGCATTGCCTTCACGGAAGCGGACCAGGG
>JAQTYS010000396.1 GCA_028688175.1 Methanothrix sp.
ATTACCGTCTCACCACCGTTCATTCTACAGTAGCCTTACTGCTAGGCTGCTTTAAGGTATATAGGAGTACAAGAATAACCCCGAGAACAATCGCCATGTCTGCGACATTGAAAATTGGCCAAATCCGGACATCAATGAAATCTACTACTTTGCCAATTCGCAGACGATCAATCACGTTTCCCAAAGCACCGCTGGCACAAAAAACAATCCCCCAGAGAAGACGCTGATCTTTAGGTCGGGCTCGGTATAGATACCAAAGGACGCCTGCAAGGACCACGAAGGTAATAATCACAAATAAAAAGGAGCCAGCGGGGAAAATACCAAAGGCTGCTCCTGGATTCTTCACATAGGTAAAATATAGTACCGGGTGGAGCACTTTGATGGACTGCCCCACATGCATCTTGGACTGCACCAAAAGCTTAGTCACCTGATCCAAAATGACTACCATTGCCCCAATAACCGCATATAGCATATCCCCTACCCCCGGCAAAGTAATTTCGGTGAAGATGCCCAAACAATGTTGGAATAGCCAGTACAGGCCTAAAATATTTTAGCACATATTCCTAGCTTATTCAATGCTGGGGCCTTCTGCTTAGTCCTTCGACTTCTTCCACTATACCTTGGAGTTCGTCAGCATCTACATAGGCCTGACTGACATCTACCGCTGGGGGTACATCCTGGGGCGAGTTGGCATTACCCCACCGGGCAAGCTCTTGCCAGGCGTCTTCTCCATCGTACCCAGTATAGTCTTGTCCATCCTTGAAACTTCTCCCGAAGGGAGGTTTTAGCACTTCCTCCTCTACAGGACGTCTGTCTCCATCGGGCAATCTCTCACTGCACCCATAACACAAGGTAGTATAGGGAATGGCCCGGAGCCGATCGGAATCAATCGGTTGACCGCAACCATCACAAACCCCATAGGAACCCTCTTCTATGGCCTCTAGGGCATCTTGCACCTTTCCGGCAAGCACGTTTAGGTTATCCTTTAGTCCTAAATCCTTACTCCGTTCAAACATTTCTGCTCCTAAATCCGAGGTATGTTGGTCGTAGGCAGAAAGCTCACCCACCGATTGGGTCATACTCTGTGTTAGCCCGGCTTGAATTCCCGCAATTCTGTTCTGCAGTTGGTGTTGGTAGGCAACCAATTGACTCTTTAGTTTCATCAATTCCTCATGAGATAGTTGATTCATGACAGATACCTCCTGTTTTACGGTGCTGTAGCTAGTCTTTCCATGACGATCTTGGTAAGCTGAGCAATATAATCTCCGATCACTGGTAGATTTAAGGAAGCAAGACGAGTAAGTAACAGCAGAAAAACCGCTCCCACTACCGTAAAGCCGACTGCAATTCCAAAACCCCGCACAACTCCCGCAACGAAGTTAAGATAAATGATACGTCGTGGATTACGGTACAGTTCTATGTACTCAGCAACACTAGCCTTTTCCATGGATGTGGCCAATTTCTCCAGCCGACGGATCAGAGTTGAGATTAGCCCTTCATCAATGGTCTTGGACATGGCTTCCTCCTAGCAGGTTCCCAGTGGTCTATCCTTTAGCTTGCCCACGTCCCCGGCAACTTCTCCTATCCAAGTTCCGGAAAGTGCCCATGTCATGGCGCCAAATGACAAATCCTGTCCAGGGTGCGGCAGATTAGAGCGCTGCGTTCGCAACGCAGAGTTCGAGAGGTCGTTAGGATGCTTTTGATTGGAGAATCATGTAAGGAGCGACTTAGTAAGAAGAGGTGGAATTCCGCTCCACCGAGCACCGCACCAAACAAGAGTAAAGCATTGCCCTAATAACCATTGGACAGGCCCAATATCCGAAAAAACTAGTCGCCCTCAATGGTGTTGCACCAAAGGTTCTAGTACGTACCAGCTGGCCTGTAAATGATACAGTTTGGCGTACTTACCCTTTTAGTGGAAAAGCTCGGTACGCGTACCCTGTTCAGCGATCTAACCCTTAGTAAGCACCATGATCTGATCGGCAAGCCTTGCCGAATCGATTCTATGCGAGACAATCACGGTGGTCTTACCCTCACCTATATCCATGAACTTGCGGAAGATCTCAGCCTCCATAAGTGGGTCCAGTGAAACAGTGGGTTCATCCAGAACCGTAGTCGCCGCATCCCTCATAGACCACGAACAAGGGCCACCCTCTGCCACTGCCCAGGGGACAACTCGCTGTCACCAAACAGACGACCTAATGGCGTATCTAGACCATTAGGCCAGGTTTGCACTGACTCCGTGAGTTCCGCACCTTCCGGCAGCCAGCAAGAGTGTCCTCACTGGTCCGTAACGAGGACTTCCGACACTAACACATAATGCCTTTTCATCATATTTGGCCTTGGTTTCCTTGGATAAGGTATTGTAAATGCGTATTCCGGTCAATTCAGATACCTTGCTAGGCACAGGAGGTATACTAGTCTTATGGATTCATTTCAGTAGTAGTAGTCCGCAAGACTTTCCCCTGGATGATTTCAGAGTCCGTGGCGGTCAGTTCCCCCGTCCTTTGGAATAGCACATTAGAAAGGATTTACGGGTAAAAGTA
>JAQTYS010000397.1 GCA_028688175.1 Methanothrix sp.
TGGCAAGTTCAAGATAGGCGCCCATGGTGGTCTCCTTTGCTTAGTATAGTTGCGCATGATCAAACAGGTGATTAGTCACTTTCCAAACTTATTCAGATGACACTTTGTATTTTTAGATTATCCGGCCACACATGAATCCGAAGGCAGCCGTTCTCGGTGGGGCTGATGGTGCTTGCTCCCGGGAAGGGTAGCCTCTTGCAACCATTTTGTCTCTAAGGCTTTTAC
Source organism: Methanothrix sp. (assembly GCA_028688175.1). GTDB lineage: Archaea > Halobacteriota > Methanosarcinia > Methanotrichales > Methanotrichaceae > Methanothrix. The sequence continues at coordinate 226 of JAQTYS010000397.1, forward strand.
AATATCAATACAGGATCGGAATGGCTCATAGTGGATACTATGTTCTTGGCACAGGCGGGCTAGGGTGTCTTTGGCAAAGACTAAATCGGCAAAGCAAGCTGGGTAACGATCGGAATACCCATCACCCAGATAGATTACCTGGTAACCTCGCCCATGCAGGCTTCGTACGACCCCGGCTTTACAGGTCCCACATCTTTGACAAAGCGGATTTGCAGCGGGAAAGCTCACTACGGGTCGTTGGTCCTTGAAGGTCAAGTGGTTGCAGAAGACCGGGACGTTAACACCACTTCGTTTGAACAACCGGTCGATATAAAAGTCAAATCCATCACTAGTGACGAGAAAGCCAATGCCTTGCTTTTTGAGGAAATCCAGCATCGGAATGAGACCTTCATCCAGCTGGAACCCGTCAATGAACCGCTCTAGATCCCTCTCTCCATCCTCAAACAGCCGATATACTTCCCGATAGAGGGTTTGGGAGCCAATCTCTTGGTTGATCCATTTGTCGTTCCATACAGCCGCAGCTTGTCCTACAAAGTGGCGAACAATTGAGTCGCCAACATCAACCGGTGTCAATGTGCCGTCAAAATCGGAAACAACGACGAGTCTTTCTCGAATCAGTTTGTCATTCTCCTTACGCGAGTCTTCGGGATAAAGCAATCATGCCTACTTCCTCACAGTGTAGTATAATGAACTCTTCGGTTTGATGTCAACTAGAAGAGGGATCCGAAAGAGGAATTGGGACTATAGAAAGAGAAAGTAAGCGATTAATTACTAAGTCTTAATATGTCATACCCCGGTAGGGGCAGCATATAATTAGACATCCCGAGGGAGGTTTTATGATGCGGATGAAAAAGATTTCTGATGCTGTTGTACGGCGGCTACCGCTATACATGCGGGTTTTAGATGAATATAGTAAGACTGTGGATACCCCGCTGATCTCCTCCCAGGAACTTGGGGATCGCGCCGGGGTAAGCCCGTCTTTAGTGAGGAAGGATCTTGCTTGGTTTGGTGAGTTCGGGAAACAAGGAGTTGGCTACGATGTAGAGTTTCTCCGGAATCGGCTGCAAGTGATCCTAAACTTGGATCGTGAGGTTGCCGTTGCCTTGGTAGGGGTTGGTAGCTTAGGCCTTGCTTTAACCCGTTATGTTCACCGACGTTACAACGATGAGGATCATTTCAATTTGCATGTTGTTGCCCTATTCGACAATGATCCCAACAAAATCGGGGCCAATGTAGATGGTATTGTTATCGATTCCTTGGACAAAATACCAGAGAGGGTTCGCAGACATGATATTCGGATGGGGTTAATCACCGTACCTGCCCCAAGTGCCCAAGCAGTAGCAGATCTGCTGGTTGCCGCAGGGATCAAGGCGATCCTCAACTTCGCACCGATTAAGGTCACTGTACCAGAGGATGTTCATGTAACCAGTACCGACCTAAGTTTGGAGATGCAACGCTTGGCCTATTATTCTAGTCAGTAACGGTAGCGAACAGATTGTCGGAAGGGGGGAAACCAAGAGGGTGCGGCCTGATCCCAATCTTGGTGGTATTGTTTGAAAGATGGTTCTCTAGATGATCGGTGGCGGAGGGTAGCCTTAAGCACCAGTGGAAACAGAAGCGATGATGTGCACCGACTGTTTTCTAACATAGTCAATGAGTACGACTTCCTAAACAGGCTCTTGACCTTTGGTTTCGATGGCTATCTCCGCCGTCAAGCCGTAATTGCCGCAGGAATTCAAAAGGGCTCTATTGTTGTTGATGCCGGTACCGGTACCGGGGAACTGGCTCTTAGGGCTGTCAGACATGTTGGCAGCGAAGGGATGGTCTATGGAGTTGACTTTTGTGCACCAATGCTTGATCTGGCTCGAGAGAAGGCAAGACAACGGAGAGTGGAACGCCAAGTACACTTTGCAGTAGAAGACGTGCGCACCTTTTCCTTTCCTGACGGATTTGCTGAACGCGTCTTGATGGGTTTTGCCCTGCGCAATGTTCCCGAGATTGAGACTGTCCTAGGTGAGGTCCGTCGTATCCTCAAGCCCCGAGGCCGCTTTGTTTGTCTGGAGGTATTCCAGCCAGAGGGAAGCTTGCTTTCACCTTTCGTTCGTTTCTACTTACACCAGATTGTCCCTCGGGTGGCTGGTTTGTTTGCTCCTGGGGGTGAATATACCTATCTACCCAATTCACTCACCTCATTTCCCAGCATCAATACTCTCCTAGGGATGTTTGAAAAGGTTGGACTCGGCCCACCCTTTGCCCAGGTATTCCTAGGAGGCACCTCTGGTATTCTGTGTGCAGAGGTCACAGACTAAT
>JAQTYS010000398.1 GCA_028688175.1 Methanothrix sp.
GAACTTGCTTCCCGCCTGTTGGATTCTGGCTCGGATGGGATAGTGGTCGCCGGAACAACGGGTGAATCACCCACCTTAAGCTTCGATGACAAAGTGGAGCTATTTAAAGCGGTGGCGGAAGCCGTCGGGGGTAGGGGAGTAGTCCTGGCGGGAACTGGTTCTTATAGCACGCAGGATACCATTGCGCTTACAAAGGCGGCAGAGAAAGTAGGCGTAGATGGGATTATGTTGGTGGTTCCTTACTATAACAAACCGCCTCAGTCGGGACTATATAGTCACTTTAAGCAGATCGCAGAACAGACAGCATTGCCGATCATGTTGTATAATATTCCTAGTCGCACTTCTGTGAACTTGCTTCCCGAAACGGTAGCAAAACTGGCTCAGATTGACAATATTATAGCGATTAAAGAGGCCTCAGGGAATCTAGGACAAGTGGCGCGGTTATTCCAGATTACTCCCGATGACTTCTACATATATAGCGGTGATGATAGTCTCACGTTGCCGGTGATGAGTGTAGGAGGCATCGGGGTTGTGAGTGTGGCGGCCCATGTCGTCGGGCGAAGTATTCGAGAGATGATCGATAGCTTTCTCGGGGGCAAAGTCAAAGAAGCTGCGGAGATCAACCGCAAGCTCCTCCCCCTCTTCGACGCCCTTTTTGTGACAACAAATCCTATTCCGATCAAAACAGCCGTTAATCTGCTAGGCGGGGAGGTTGGGTCGGTACGTTCTCCCTTAGTGGAGCCCTCTGCCGAGGAGATAGGCATTATTAAGCAGGCTCTGAAAAAAGTAGGTTTGCTAGACCTTTAAGAAGCGGGGGGCCACCCCCGCTTCTTACATATGAAGGACTTAGTATGAGGTTGCCCCACCTAAGAAAACGCTACATCCAAGGCGTTGACCAGGGGGAAGAGGATATGATAGGATTAAAATGACAGTTTTTTCTACATAGGTTACTAATTGATCCATGGTTGACGTTAGACTCATTCGATGCCAATCGACGTTGAGGGCTTACGTTATTAACGATCATGTCATAGACATAAAGACTCTAAAGGCCTACTTCAAGGCAAGTTGCTGAAATGGTTCTTGTGCTGGTAATCCTGTTTTGCGCAGAGGTCTTACCTCAACACCATTATCTGAAAACTACGAAAAAAGTTAGGGAGGGTGAAAGAAGTGAGCCGTGCAAGCAAAATTGGCCTAACCGCAATCATTTTGGTTGTATTACTGGGTCTATGTTGGTGGCTATGGCCGGCATCTAACGATGCGGATGTTACGGATGGTGAAGACAATGAACAAGCTCAAGACACACAATCCGCCCAGTTTGAACGAGAGGATTCATTGGCGTTGACAACGGCCTTTGTGGGAATAAGTAAGAACGATGTTGTTGGGCTTACATCATTTACGGATGAATACGGGATCGAATTGGAGGAGTTACAAGGATATGACTTGCTTGAGAGCAAGCTAATCACCCACATTGCAGCAGGGCAGGAGTTTCTCCCAAATGTACTCTTCATGTCGGAGGAATCAGCCATCGAACTGGTCAAGACTAATGCCTTTGTGGAACTAGGTCCTCTCTTGGAGAAAGCGGAGGTTGATCCTGCCATATTACCTGCAGGCAATAGGCTGTATCCAGCGTTTTTTGAAGGGAAACAGATATTTCTGGAAGTGTCCCTATCATCCACATTAAGAACTGCCAGAGCCTTGGTTGGCTTGCTCAATCGAGGGAACATAGATGAAGCTTTCCAATTAGCCTACTATCTTGCTTCGCACCGGGAAAAACCTAAGCCCCTAGCTTTAGGTTTAACCTGGCCAATTGAATTTGAGCATCCTGTACGCTCATTTTATGTAAAGCGCATTCCAGAAATCATCTACTATAATTACTTACACCCTGATCTGCAGGAGCATTGGACCATGGAGGAATTCCAGTGTTACTATGAAGAACTTATGGAAGTTCATTACCGATACGTTGCAACGGCCTTTCCGGTGGAACAGGAAAGGGTAGAGGTTTGTACTAGTCGAATTACGGGCATGGAGTATCAGGATGTTGTACGGGTACACGTCCTTTTGCACCAGAGCGCTGGTCGGGGAGAGGATCAATACATCTCTAACGAGGCAACAGAGGTGATGTACTTTATAATGGTTGATGACGGATGGAGATTGATATTGTAGTCAGTCTTATACTACTGTGTCGGCATAGCGCTTCTACACATCGGCTAAGCCGCAGTAGATATATGCTCAAATTGCAAGGGCAACTGCATTAACCCGAATCAGGCAAGCCTCCGAAACAGAAGGTATTTTCCAGTTTGTTGACTGCCCCAAATGAGGTATACCGTCAAAGTAAATGGGAGATGATGGCAGTATCCCGGTGATTAATGTGAATTTGAGGGATTAGGACACACGGGGCCTGGAAAGTTATCCTAGATTGCTCGTTTTGGAGCGCGTTGAAGCGACCACGAGAAAAGACTGCAACGTGGTTTTGAGATACGCAAGAGGATTTTCGTTAAGCGGCTTGTTGTCCGGTCAAGTTCTGACGGATGT
>JAQTYS010000399.1 GCA_028688175.1 Methanothrix sp.
AGTTTGTCAATGGGGAGAAATACATCTTTGCCTATGACTTTAATGGCACACTTCTGGCTCACCCCTATCTGCACAACCTGATTGGCAGAAATAACCTGGATCTGGTAGACCCCAACGGGGTGCATTTTGTAAAGAATCTGATAGAAGTCGCAAGGAGTGGCCAGGGCTTTGCTTACAATGTCTATCCCAATCCAAATAAGTCGAACCAGATGCAGCTCAAGCTCCTCTACGTGGTCAAGGTTGATGATAACCTGTGGATAGGGTCCGGCATATACCTGCCGGGCGAGGCTCCACTCTTCAGCTTTGAGGACCTGCGCACTTTGAGGGCGCTTGTAGATGAAGCAAGGGACTATGCAATAACCAATGGCAAGGATAAGGCACTCTCGGTCTTCAATGATCCAAAAGGAGAATTCGTTAAGAGAGATCTGTATGTATTTGCCTATGACTTTTCAGGCAATGTTCTCAGCCTGCCTTTCCAGCCCATGTTGCTGGGCACAAATCGGCTGGATGCCAAGGATGCCAATGGGATCGCTTTTTTGAAGGATAATCTCCAATTGGCTGCCGCCGGATCGGGACAGACCTACTACCTCTATCCCAATCCCGCAGAAAATATGAGAGAGGAGCTAAAACAAAGCTACACCACCAGGGTGGACGATAGCTGGTGGCTGGGATCAGGAATATTCAGCAGTTCATCCTCAGATCAAAATGTGTCTTCCATGAAGCCGACCAGCAGAGAAGAGCTGAAGACCTTTGTGGATGAGGCCTACAGCCATGCTCTGGTGACAGACAGAGAAAAGGCCCTCAGAGATTTCATGGACCAGAACAGCAGCTGGGTTAGGGGGGACGTCTACATCTTTGCCCAGGATTTCAATGGAACGTCTCTGTGCCTGCCTTACCTGCCCAATGAGGTAGGAACCAACCGCATGGACATTCAGAATGAACTGGGTGTTTACATCAACCGGGAGATGCGCGCCATTGCCATGAACGGCAGCGGCTATTACGAGTACAGATGGAGAAACCCAATCACCAATCAGAGTGAACCTAAGGTGAGCTATGTTTCCAAGGTGGATGATAGCTGGTGGCTGGGCGCTGGAATTTATCAGATCTGAAAAGATCTAGATGATCCACCCCTTGCACAATTGTCCCAGGCGCGCAGTACCTCTGCTACCGACCAGGCCTGGGAGATACAGCCCCCCGGACGCTGGGGGTTGTCACCGTCAAAGACCTCAGGAATGGTGTAAATCCCACCGGCATGTATGGCCAGCAGAGGACGGAGAAGCTCTTTGGCCTGGGCGATTGTCGCCTCGGATCTGCCTCGCACGCTGAGGAGAGCATCAATGTAGGGCCCCATGAGCCAGGGCCAGACGGTTCCCTGGTGATAGCTCCCATCCCTGCGGCGAGGATCGCCTTCATACCTGCCAACGTAGCGGGGATCGCGAGGCGAGAGAGTGCGCAGGCCATAGGGCGTGAGCAATTCCTTTGCAGCAACATCAAGAATGCCCATTCTCTTGACATCCGGCAGCAGATCGGAAATTCCTGCGGCGATGATCTGGTTGGGACGAATGGAGGCGTCCTCATGATCAATCACATCAAAGAGGCAGCCGGTCTCACTATTCCAAAATCTCTGGTAGCTCTCTCGAACCTTATCTGCGAGTCCGGCAAATCCGGTACTTTGGGAGATGGCTAAGGCATTGCCCAGCTTGTGCATATCTATCAAGGCAGAATACCAGAGGGCATTTATCTCGCAGCATTTTCCCGCCCGAGGCGATACCGGCCGGCCATCCAGGCGCGCGTCCATCCAGGTGAGCGCCGGTCCCGATACAATAAGGCCATCCTCGTCACAACCAAAGTTCTCATCCTGCCGAGAATAACGGCGAACTACCTCCAGTAGCTTGGGCCACATCTCCCTGACAAGCACCAGGTCTTTAGAATAGGCAAAATAGCTGCCCACAGCTCGAACAAACCACAGGGATGCGTCCACCGTATTGTAAGAGCGAGCCCCCAGGTCGTTAGGCAAAACACCATCTTTCATGGCGGCAGCGAAGGATTTCAGGACCAACTCGGCATCTTCAAAGCGTCCTGTGCACAGCAAGAGGCCTGGCAGGGAGATCATGGCGTCTCTGCCCCAATCATCAAACCAGTGGTATCCGGCGATAAGGCTCCTCCATTCTCCCCTTTTCACCAGGAAAGAGTCTGCAGCCTTAGCCAGATCGGCGAATGGAGCAGAGAGCATTTCCATGCGTTCTTTTTCTTTTTTCTGCTCTGCCCTCCAGTCCGGCATGTCGGTCCTCCAGGTGGAGGCAGCAATGGCAAAGGAGGCATCTCCAGATATCTTGATCTCGAAGCGGCCAGGGGCGAAAAGGTCCTCCTTCCAGGCCAATCCCCGCAATCGTTCCTCCTCGTACTCGAAGTTGTTATAGATCATCTCCTGCGGAATATAGGCAGGCCCGTCCGAAAGGATGGTGAGGCGGATGTCCGGGCGGAGATTTGATCGGAGAATTGTTCCGGCATCAAGAGGTTGCTGGCTCA
>JAQTYS010000400.1 GCA_028688175.1 Methanothrix sp.
TTCGAGCGGAGAGATGCAAATGAGATTTAAGAGCAGCACAATTCTGGCAATGCTCTGTGCCATAATTGTCATCTGGCTGGGAGCGGCGCAATGCACGGTGGTCATCAATGAGGTGGAAGCAAATCCGGCAGGAGAAGAAAGCCTCCACAAGACGGCAGTAACAGCCTGGTTTGAGCTTTATAATAATGATGATAAAGATATTGACATCAGCGGATGGGTTATAAAGAACTCAGAGGGCAGATCGATTACCCTTCCCCAGGGCGCAGTCATCAAAGGCCTGGATTATTATGTGCTGGACGTCAAGCCCTGGTGGCTGGCTCAAACGGGCGAGATTCTGGTTCTGATCGATGCCGGAGGAGCAGAGGTTGACCGGACGGCAGTTCTCAGCGACGAGGAGAATAATGAGATGGCCTGGACGAGAGATCCGGACGGAAGGGATACCAACAGCACAGAAGACTGGAAGTTCCTGGCCAACAGCCGCGGATTTTGATGGGATACGAAGCGTCGCTGGAGCTGGCCTGGGAGGAGCTGGAGGCTCTGGATCTGCAGGACTGGATGGTCTCGCTCCTGGGAGAAGACTATCAGGTGAGGGCAAAGGAAAGAGAGGTGCTGCTGCCTGGCGGCGCGCCCGCCGGCCAGATGCAGGCCGTGCTCATCCTGCACTACCTGATCGGCCTTTTGAGGCACGGCTACCATCCCAGAGGCGAGTGGATCTCCTTCAAAGAGACCAGAGACGGTACTCTTTTTTGGCCTGCTTTTCAGGAGAGCGCCATAAAACCGCTGGTGCAGAGCTTGCAGACCGACCCGGAGGGCCTGGTGCGAAATTTGGCAGAGCGCCTGGGCGGCAGGGAGGTGGATGGCGGAGATGTGGCATTCGAGGTAGCCACATTTCCCGGCGTGTTGGTGAGGCTGGTCTTCTGGCAAGGAGATGAGGAGCTGCCGCCCGAGGCGAGCCTGCTCTTTGATAGAGGGCTGACGGAGATCTACAGCACTGAGGACGTGGCGGTGCTGCTGCTGGCGACGGTGCAGAAGGCAATAGGATGAAAGCGATTGAACAGGCGTAGATATTTATTCGAATCAAGTCGTATCATAAAACATGCGACAGGTCATAATCTACCCCGGAGAAGACGGCTGCTTTGTGGCAGAAGTGCCCAGCCTTCACGGTTGCATCAGCCAGGGAAAAAGCAAAGAGGAAGCGCTGCAAAACATCAGGGAAGCTATCCGGGTCTATATTGCAGCTTTGCAGGATGATAATATTTCGGTTCCGGAAGAGCACTTTGACGTCCTTGTGGCAGCGGTATGAGCAGGAAGCCGATGATAATATTATTATTACAGCATCAATCAATAAGTCAAATATTTTCTCAATCGTATATCTAAGACCGCAAGCATTTTGATCAAGAATGTGAATAAGGCTCATGGTAAAATTTGCGGGGCTGAGACGAAGGCGACTATGTAATGAAAAGTGAATTCAAATATGATGTTTTTATCAGCTACAGCACCAAGGACAGGGAGATTGTCCATGCTCTTGCCGAGCGCCTGAAGCAGAGTGGCCTGCGTGTCTGGCTGGATGCCTGGGCGATCATGCCGGGAGACTCGATTCCCTTGAAGATCCAGCGCGGTCTGGAGCAATCCCGTACTCTTCTCATGTGCATGTCTCCGGACTATTTCACCTCAGAATGGGGAAGGTTGGAGCACCTCACCCTGCTTTTTCGTGATCCTACTAATGTCCTGCGCCGCTTCATTCCTCTCCTCATCGAGGACTGCAAGCCGCCTGACATCATTGCCCAATTCGCTCGCATCGATTGGCGAGCGCCTTCTGACAAGGCTTACGCCAGTCTCCAGGCCGCCTGCCTGGAAGTAGAGACTGGGAAAACACCGACTTCAAGAAAGCCTGCAAGTCAAGCCCGAATGGTTCTGAGAGGGCATGCCGATTATGTAGGGGCCGTGGCCGTCACCTCAGACGGTCGTACAATTATCTCCGGTTCAGATGACGGAACTCTGAAGATATGGGACATGGCAACGGGCAAATGCCGTGCCACGCTTGAAGGGCATGCCGATTATGTCAGGGCCGTGGCCGTCACCCCCGACGGTCGGACAGTCATCTCCGGTTCATCGGATAAAACTCTGAAGATATGGAACATGGCAACGGGCAAATGCCGTGCCACGCTTGAAGGGCATGCAGGATCTGTCTATGGCGTTGCCATCACCCCGGACGGTCGTACAGTTATCTCCGGTTCATTAGACAAAACTCTGAAGATATGGGACCTAGCAACGGGCAAATGCCGTGCCACGCTTGAAGGGCATGCCGATTATGTCATGGCAGTGGCCGTCACCCCCGACGATCGTACAGTTATCTCCGGTTCAGATGACAAAACTCTGAAGATATGGGACCTGGCAACGGGCAAATGCCGCGCCACGCTTAAAGGGCATGAAGGAACTGTCTGGGGCGTGGCCGTCACCCCCGACGATCGTACAGTTATCTCCGGTTCAGATGACAAAACTCTGAAGATATGGGACCTGGCAACGGG
>JAQTYS010000089.1 GCA_028688175.1 Methanothrix sp.
CTATGATGAAAAAGGTATTATCTCTGCCCTTGATGCCGGGCTTCTCCATGGTCATCAGTTCTGCCAAATTGAGTCGCTTGGTGGGCAGGTGCTGGTTCATGGTCTGAATGGTCTTGACCAGGATGTTTTTGTTCATCCCCTGCCGATCATCGGAAAATGCCATCGCAGGCGTTTTATGATCTCTGGCGACTTAAAGGTAACTGTGATCGATGTTCTGGTTGGAAAAAATGACAAAATAAATGGATGTTTATGATTAGGGTATATATTATTATACTATTTTTCTTTTTCTACTTTCATATTACCACCAAGGTCTAATTGAACAATTCTGCATATTCTATCTCCATCTCTAGTGTCTCTGCATTCGGCAAATGTGATTTTTCCACTAATCCCGGCTTCTACATCCTTACTTGATGCATTTTTAAGCGCTTCAGCCACATTTTCGACCGCATTTCTAAGGCAAATCTCTTTTGACATATTTGCTAACCTCGAAATTGGCTTTTTTTTCTGAATGTAAATACTTTACGAATCATTTTCTTAATTCAATCTTATGTGATTTCAATACACTATAGAGGATTTAGATTAACCATCAATGAAGTAACCTGTTTAAACACCTTCTAAATACTGCAGACCGATTTTCGGAGATTTCCCAGGATTTACCGAAATCCTCTTTAATATATCCAGTGCCTCGGGTGATGATATTTTCTCTAGTGCGGATATTGCAGCGTTTCGTCGATGTTCATAGTAATAATCCCAGTTTTCACTTCTTTCAATTTCATCGGCTTCATAATCCTCTGGGTTATCAAAATCCGGCTCTTCTTGCATATCTCGAAAAGCTCGATCCCAATCGATTAAGGCCCTGCAAAGAGGATCTATAGACCTCATGTCGCAAAGTTCTCCTAATCTAATGGCTGCTGAATATTGCACTCTTTCGTATGGACTTTCTAAATCACGGATAAGTTTTTCGACCTCATCTTCTATATCAATGGTACTCTGTGGTGGAGATGGATCTATATTTTCTCTTGAACGTTTTATATTAATACTTTTTAAAATCTTAGCCAAACCATTTTCCCAAATTGGAAACATATCAGCCCGGTGGAGACACTTCAGCTTCTCATGTGATGGTTCACATTTATCAAGTCTTATGGGTATCAAGAAAATTCTTGATTCCGGAAATTCATCAAGAATGTCCAATGCCTGAGTGATTTCCTTTTGGACATATCCCCTTTTTTCGACCGATTTTGAAGATAATACTGCAAGGAAAAAGTCACTGCTCTTGATAGCCCGCTTGATAGCTATCTCCCACTTCTGTCCCGGAAGCAAGCATTCCTTGTCTATCCAAGGATTTGCTCCAGCTCTCTTTAGATCAGAGTAGAGCCTTATTGCAGATACTTCGTCTTCATGAGCATAGCTGATAAATGTTAATGGTATGTTCAAAGCCAATTTATCCCCATTCTAATAAAGTTGCATGTAATATTAGAAATCTTGTATGCCTTCTAGATGGCAATTGAGATAGAGATCCTCTTTCACTCATGCGCGAGTGCATGCTGACAGAATGATTTGTGTTAAGGCCTGCGAGCGTGGGGTCGCGAGCACGTCCTGCGCGGGTGCAGGCGGGCGCGCGCTGGGGGGAGGTCGCAAGAGATGCCATAAAAAGCAGAACCGCATTTTAGAGCTTTATATTTTCAAAAATGATAATATCCCGCAAATATAGTACCATATCATCCGAAACTTTTATAAGAATCTAAGATTCTTACCAGAGATACTTGGGGCAAAAAAGAATAAAGGACCAAATATTTGCTCAAATTTTGAAAACTTGTGATGGAGAAGGCGCAAGCAAGACCAAAGTTGTTTACGCTAGCGGACTAAATTTTTATGCAATAAAAGCATATTTAGAGACGCTAGATAAAAACGACCTAATTGAAATCGTTCCTGCTCCGCATCCTTTGTACAGGACGACTCAAAAAGGCAAAGATGCTCTTGTGCACCTCACGGCAATTGAAGAATTGCTCTGCTCAAATGCTTCATGAGAAGCAACGGTTAATAATATTAAGCGTCATCTGCATCATCAATGGAAAACCTTGATCAAGCCTTAAAGCTCCTCCAATCTGGCCAGATCGACCAAGCCCGGATTTACCTTGAAGAGCTGCTCCGCCAGGAACCCGAGAATGCAGATCTTCTCTACAATCTGGGTCTTTGTTACATAGACCTCGACCAGCTCGATAAAGGCACTGAGCTGTTGCGCCGCTGCCTCATGCGCGTGCCCAAGCACTCGCACGCCTGCGTGGCTCTTGGGATCGCCTGCCAGAAGAAAGGCGACATCTCGCAGGCCAAAGAATATGCATTGCGCGCTCTGCAGGCGGACTCCAGAAATCCGGTAGCCTTCAAGAACCTGGGTGCCATCTTCGGCCAGGAGGGAGATAACTTGAAGGCGCTCTACTACCTGCGCCGCTCCTTTGATATTGAACCACAGGATCCGCAGACCGTTTACGGCCTCGCCTTCGCCTGCCTTAAGCTGGGAGATACTGAACCGGCCCAGAAGTATTTCGAAAAGGTGCTGGAGATGGAGGCTCAGGAGAGCCTGCACGTTCTGGCCAAGAGCGGTCTGCGGGAGATTGCTTCTCGCGAATTCAAGGCCAAAGGGCCGAGGGTCGATGCGGTCTTCTACCTGCTGGGTGCTCTGCGTCTCTTTCGCGGAAAATCGCTTGATGAGGTCCGAGAGATTGCCTTTGAGATAGGCATGCTGGGACAGAACGGGCTGGACATCAATGATCCCAATGAGACGCATGTCTTGCGGTCGCTGCCGGGGAGAGTTTTCTCGGCGCTGGAGTTGGTGTGCATCATGTACGCCGGATTCAAGAGGGTCGAGCCGGGGATGGATATCGGGGTGGACCTGGGCGAGGAATGGGGGATGGCGGAGAGACTTGCAGGGTGTGATGATTATGGGACTTGAGCCAGAAATTCTTAAGAAAGGGAAAGAATTTCACGAAGATGTCGAGAAAAATTGGGAAGAAACTGCAGAAGGGATAATCAAAACCGAGAAAAGTGTTGAAAGAGTTAAAAAAAATAAAGGTCGCGCGGATATCTTTGTAACAGATATCGGTGAGAATTTGGTCTCTATTGTGGAAATTAAAAACACAGATTGGGATAAAATAAAAATTGAAAATATTCGCAGAAACGTTAAGAGACAGGCAAAACAGATTTTGGAATATATAGAATATCAGACCGATATTAAAGAAATCTCTGTAAGCCCTGGGATTATTTTTCCTAGGACACCCAATGATACTGAAAAATTAAAGCTTGTTGAATCACTGTTTGAGTGTGAATGCATTCAAGTTGTTTGGGAAAATGAGTCAATTGAAAAGGTAAGAGAACGGATGATGAATAAAAAATAATTCTTACCAATTATGAAATCTATTACTAGCACGCCCACTCTTTGCACAGCAGTTCCGCCTGCTCCAGCACGGTCTGCGTTGCCTTCTCCTGCTTGTCCGGCGGATAGCCGTGCTTGCGCAAAAGCCGCCTGACTATGACCCGCAACTTTGCCCTTGCTGACTCTTTCACAGTCCAGTCGATGGTCGCATTTTTCCGGACCGCCTCAACAAGCTCCTTGGCGATCTGCTGCAAGGTTTCATCGCCCAGCACTTTAACGGCGCTGTCGTTGACCTCAAGAGCATCGTAAAAGGCCAGCTCATCCTCAGTCAGGCCGAGATTCTCGCCGCGCTTGTTGGCCTCTCGCATATCCTTGGCCAGCTTAATCAGTTCCTCGATGATTTGGACAGCTTCGATCGAGTGATTATGATATTTATTCAAGGACTGACTCAGCATCTTTGCGAAGGATCTGGACTGAACCAAGTTAGTTCTAGATCTGGTCCGAATTTCATCATTTAGAAGCTTCTTCAATAATTCCAACGCTAAATTGCGATAAGGCGAGCCTCTTACATCTTTTAAAAATTCATCCGACAAGATAGAAATGTCAGGATTCTTGATTCCCATTTCGGCGTAAAGATCGATTATCCCTTGAGGCACAATAACCTTCGAGACAAGCTGCCTGATTGCTGCATTCATTTCTTCCTTAGTTTTGCCTCCAGGAGCGGTAATTTTATTCAGACCGGAACGCACTGATTGATAAAATGCAACTTCCTCTCGGATTTTAACAGCTTCATCGTTGCTTGTCACTAACGAGTACGCCTGAGAAAGTTCTACCACTGCCTGATTATAACGATTTTTTCCATCATCCAGCGATTCTATATGATTCATCGCTGCTAATAGTAATCTTAATCGCTCCGCTGGTGTAGCTGAATTGTTGAAGAACTTTTGGATATCGAAGCCATAAAACATCGCTTGTACGATCTCTAATTTTTCCTGCATCACTTCCAGAGCTTTATCCTGCGAGATTCCGGTTTCTCCACGATCGCGCTCAGTGTAATCAGCTAAGGCTTCTTTTAGCTTATCGGCAATGCCGAGATAATCTACGATTAATCCGCCTGGTTTATCTCGAAAGATTCGATTGACCCTGGCGATAGCTTGCATCAACCCGTGGCCCTGCATGAACTTGTCAACATACATTGTGTGCAAGCAAGGGGCATCAAAGCCTGTTAGCCACATATCCCTGACGATGACCAGCTTTAGTGGATCATCCGGATCTTTAAAGCGGTCGGCTATGTCCTTTCTTCGCGCTTTATTCCTGAGATGTTGTTGATAGTTTTCCGGATCAGACGCCGAGCCGGTCATGACAACCTTGATGACTCCTTTGGAGTCTTCTGAGTCATGCCACTCTGGGCGCAATTTGATTATCGAGCTATACATGTCCACGCATATTCGGCGGCTCATGCAAACGATCATTCCTTTGCCGTCAATGGACTCCAATCGTTTCTCGAAGTGGTCAACAATATCTTTGGCGACGAGTGCAATCCTTTTCTCCGTGCCTGCAACTGCCTCAAGACGAGCCCACCTGCTCTTTAGGCTTTCCTTCTGAGATTCTTCTTCTCCTTCTGTGACTTCTTCGAAATCGGGATCTATCTTTGGTTTCTCTTCTTCTTTAAGGTCCAACTTAGCCAAACGTGCCTCGTAGTAGATGCGCACGGTTGCATTATCTTCCACCGCTCGCTGGATATCATAGGTATCGATATCATCGCCAAAGATCTCTCGAGTGCTGCGGTCTTTGGACTCAATGGGGGTTCCGGTGAAAGCGATAAATGAAGCATTAGGTAGAGCATCTCTCAGGTACTTTGCGAATCCATAGGCCAGATAGGCTTCTTTCTCCTTCTTGACTATGCGGGCTTTCAGTCCGTACTGGCTGCGGTGGGCTTCATCTGCGATGAAAACGATATTTCTGCGGTTTGACAACAGAGGATATTTGCTTTTATCTCCTTCAGGGGAGAACTTCTGAATTGTAGTGAAAACTACGCCGCCTGAGGCCACTTGAAGCAGCTTTTTCAGGTGTTCGCGATCTTCGGCCTGTAAGGGAGCCTGATGCAGGAGATCCTGGCAAAAGCTGAAGGTATCAAAGAGCTGGTCGTCCAGGTCGTTTCTGTCATTGAGCACTACCAGGGTCGGGTTCTCCATTAGAGGATGCGTGATGATCTTGCCGGCGTAAAACGCCATTGTAAGACTCTTGCCGCTGCCCTGGGTATGCCAGATCACGCCTGCTTTTTTGTCTCCCTTGGTGGAGCATGCCTGGATTGTTTTCTCTACCGCTTTGTTCACGGCGTGGTATTGGTGATATCCGGCCATCTTCTTTTTAATGTCCAGGCCATTGCTCTCGAAGACAATGAAGTAGCGGATCAAATCCAAAAAGCGATGCTTCTCGAAGACTCCATTGATGAGAGTCTCCAGCTCTGGAGTGCTTTTAGGGGCAATTTTTTCTCCATCTACTGTGCGCCAGGGCATGAACCGTTCTTTGTCGGCGGTTATTGTTCCCAAGCGCGCCTCCAGGCCATCGGAGATCACCAAGGACTCGTTGAAGGTAAAGAGCGAGGGGATATCATTCTTGTAGGTTTGTAGCTGCTGGAAAGCGGTTTGAATTGTGGCGTCCTCGTCGGCAGGATTCTTGAGTTCAATGACTGCCAGGGGCAGGCCGTTTACGAATATTACTATATCCGGCCGGCGGTTCTGCTGGCCTTCAATTACCGTGAACTGGTTTACCGCCAGAAATTCGTTGTTCTCCGGGTTCTCGAAGTCCACCAGCCGGACCAGATCACCGGCGATGGAGCCGTCTTTACGCTGGTATTCGACATCAACGCCTTTGACGAGCATCTGATGAAAAGCGCGATTATTGGCAATCAACGAAGGCGATACCGGGCGAGCGACTTTGCGGAGGACTTCTTCCAGAGCATCGGCTGGGATGCCTAGATTGAGGCGGCGCAGGGCATCGCCGAGGCGGCGGGTGAGGAGCACCTCCTGGAAGGACTCGCGCTCGGCTGAAGGCTCATCTAGGGCGATGTCGGGGCCGAAGATGGAGGTGTAACCGAGGGAGGAGAGCCAGGAAAGAGCGGCTGATTCGACTTCGGATTCTGTTAGCGTCAAACTAAATCTCCTTAATTGTTTTGGATGTAGTCATAAGTAGCTATTTTTGAATCCACTTCCCATTCTCATCATAATTTATACTATGCTCCCAGCCAGCTGCTTGCCATAGAGCATCAAACGAATTGCGTAAAGCCTCTGCAATATCTACCTCATAAGATTCAATAACTGCCTCAGGCAGGATCAAGATGTCTCGATCTATCGAGGGTTTATATATGTAATAATATCCTTGCCCTGCAAGTATTTTGTAGTCTTTAATGCCAGTGATGCTCAATATAATAAATACGGGCGGCTGGAAACCTAATTCATTTTCTATTTTTAAATAATTCCTTGTTGAAGCTATAACCTCCCTTTCAAAAGCTACACCCGGTATTAATTTTTCACTAGATTTTTCTGCCAGCAAAAAAGAATCTACCGCCTCTATAGACCCATTACGAAATAGCTGGACATAAGAGTTTGGTTCATTGTAGTTTAAAAATCCATCAAAATTGTACCGAGGATTCCAACCCATGACATATATTGGAGCTAATTGTCTCATCAGGTCGATATTCTTAGGAGATCTAAGGTCAACTTGATAAAGCGGATCAAATGAAGATATTGGCAGGATATGCAATACGATCTTTGGATGGGGATTAAGCTGAATCGGGGTTTCACTAGCAATTATTTTGGCAATTCTATCATCACGGAAACGTCTTATTCTTTCAGGCAATGTCTCTGAAAATAAAAATGCTGATCGAATCTCCATTAGGTCAAGTGGATATTTTCCTGCGTTATTCCTAGAATAGAATCTTGAAGTTGTTTGAAGCGTAACCATATGCGGGGAGTTCCAACTTTTTGGTATAAATATAATAATTATTGGTCCTTTAAGGAATCCATCAATGGCACGAATCCTAACACCAATAATCCGTGGCTCTATTCCATTAATAATTAAGCCATCCATTCGGCGAATTTCTTCATCTATAATTATATCTGCAAGTCCTTGTGCAATTTCTGGAAGACCTGTCTTCTTTCCATCTGGACTTCGTTTTTCCGATATGCCATATAGAATATAACCACCAGACGCATTTGCAAATGATGAAATATCTGCGAGAAATTCTTTCTTATCGTTATCTTTTCTACCCGGCAATTGCTCTTTATAATCGAGAGTCCTACTTTCGCCGATTTCATTAGAGATTAATACTTCGATATCCTCTTTTGTAATTTGATCGTATCTTTTATTTATCATGACGGATCACTCACACATGCAGAAAGACAGGAATTTCAACTTCATTCCAAAGCAGCTTAGGTAGCAAAGCATCTCGAATAGCACAAAGCGTTTGTGACTCTATTTCATTATTCTCGATCATCTGATCTAATGGAGACATCTTATCTTCAAATTTTTTTATGATTACCTCCTGTGGGCTTATACACCTAATCTCTTTAAAATCGTTCTTGTTAATAGAACCAAAGACCGTTCCTTCTGCTTCAAACTGAGCAAAAATTTCCTTCAAGGAACACATCATATAATAAGTAAACGAGCGACTACCTGCCTTATGCCGGATTGCAGATAAACCTCTCCCGATACAACACCGTTCAGAAGCCATATTGATGTCGCCAACAGGCGCACGAACACTGATCAATGTATCACCTGAGTTTGCCATGCGAGTAGGAGCATTACAGTACATCCGGACGGAAGGATATCGATTGCCAAAATCGGTGCGTCCCTGATAAAATGGAACTCCATCCATTTCTTCGTTATATGTCTCACCTGGCGGAGATTGTCCCATTGTTAAATAGTAATCTTTTCCAACCGTACCAATCCTCCACCCCTTGGGCACCATCCCCAGCTCCGTCTCCTCGAAGCTGTCGGGAAAGAGCGCCGCCGTATCCGCGTCCATGCCCGCGGGTGCCCGCCCCTCCGCCCGCGCGCGCACGGGGTCGAAGTCCACAAACCAGGACTTGAAGAGCGTGCGGGCGATAGCCTCCAGGGTCTCGTTCATGCGGCGATTCAGCTCGATCTTGTCATCCAGGGTGCCGAGGATACGTGTGATGGCTCGCTGCTCGGGGAGAGATGGAACATGCAACTCGGCCTGCCGCAATGTCGTGAGGGGCATTTGTATCTGCGGGACACCTACCTGCGAGACGCGGCTAAACAGATAGTGTTGGCCGTCTGCGGATGTCAACCAATAGTAGAGGTACTCCGGCAGTAGTTTAGCTGGATCGCAACGCACGCGCATCATGCTGTTGCCCATTATGTACCTGGGATATTTCCGCTTGGTTGGCATCAGACCGATTTTCCCGAGCGTGCCTTTGTGGACGAGAAGTACGTCGCCTG
Source organism: Methanothrix sp. (assembly GCA_028688175.1). Classification (GTDB taxonomy): domain Archaea; phylum Halobacteriota; class Methanosarcinia; order Methanotrichales; family Methanotrichaceae; genus Methanothrix. The sequence goes on from JAQTYS010000089.1 coordinate 8,837, forward strand.
GGAAAGATTCGAACTTGTATAGGCTATCCGCTGTTTCACTGTCGATGAAAACGAAATCATCGTCATGGAAACGACCACGATTTACGTTCACTCCACGCAGGACAGGTACTCCGGATTCCACGTACTCATCCGCCATGAGGGCTTTGCCGAAAGGCCCAATCTGTGTCGAATACGGATTAGCAGAAGAGCATTCGGCTATCGTCTTAATGGGCCACTCATTCGCCATACCCAAGCCCCTTTAGATTAGTCCTAATCTCAGCTTCCAGCCGTGCCGACTCGGCAAACTGCTCGCCCAGCTTCGCAGTCAGCCTCTGCATCTTCTCCTCGAAAGGCTCGCCGTCTTCCTCTGCTGCCTCCACTCCCACGTAGCGCCCGGGCGTGAGCACGTAACCATTCTTCCGTATCTCCTCGACCTTGCAGCTCTTGCAGAATCCCGGCACATCCTCGTACTTGCCAGCTCCGCAGTCGCCCCGCCAGGCGTGATAAGTCTCAGAAATCCTGGCGATATCCTCAACCGTCAGCTCTCGGTGCACCCGGTCGTAAAGAATCCCCATCTTCCGGGCATCGATGAACAGCGTCTCGCCTCTGCGGTCCCGAAATCTCCCGTTCTTCCTGTCACGGGCCAAAAACCACAGACAGGCCGGAATTTGGGTGGAGTAAAACAGCTGGCCGGGCAGGGCTACCATGCAGTCCACCAGGTCCGCCTCGATGATGGAATGGCGAATCTCGCCCTCGCCAGATTGATTCGAGGACATCGAGCCATTAGCAAGCACAAATCCGGCTATGCCCGACGGGGCCAGATGATAGATGAAGTGCTGCACCCAGGCGAAGTTGGCGTTGCCGACAGGCGGCAGGCCATACTTCCAGCGGGCATCCTCCCGCAGGCGCTCCCCGCCCCAGTCACTGCTGTTGAATGGTGGATTGGCCAGGATGAAGTCTGCCCTCAGGTCTTTGTGAAGGTCCCGGTGGAAGCTATCTGCGTGCTCCTGACTGTGTAGTCCCGAATGTTTGGACTTTATATACTCCGGCCCGCAAATTACATTCTTTGTTAACCATTTAATTCAGTCTCCATCCGATTCAGGAACATTCCCAATTTGCATCCTTCTGGCAGCCTT
>JAQTYS010000090.1 GCA_028688175.1 Methanothrix sp.
ATGTGGACCTGGAGAGCTATGAGTCTGAAGCCAAACCTCAGGGCATTGTAGCCAGTGCCGAAGATCTGCCAAGTGTTGTCACCAAAGCTGCCCTCGACGTGGGCGTGAAGCTGGATGGAGAATCCTCAGGCTCTTTTGTTCAGATGGACCAGACTCCAGTGATAGCCAAGTCTCTCTACGAGGGCGTGGAGATCATGGATATGGCCTCCGCTCTGGAAAAGTACGACTTTTTGCAGGATTACTGGTTCAAGCTGGTGGCGGCAGACGCCGACAAGTATACGGCGGACGTAGCGGCAGCGCCACCAGCAGGCTACTTCATCCGTGCCAAGAAGGGCATGAAGACCGTATTTCCAGTCAAGAGCTGCCTGTATCTGGGATCATCCAATCTCAACCAGCGGGTGCACAATGTCATCATTGCCGAAGAAGGCTCCGAGCTGCATGTCATCACCGGTTGTACCACACCGGCGCATGTGGAGCGCGGCCTGCATATCGGCGTCTCTGAGTTCTACATTCAAAAGAACGCCAAGGTAAGTTTCACCATGGTGCATAGCTGGGGCAAGGAGGTTGAGGTACGACCGAGAACAGGCATAACCATCGCCGAAGGAGGATCACTCTCCAACAACTACATTCTCTTGAAGCCGGTCAAGACTATCCAGACCTTCCCTACGGCCACCCTGGCAGGGCGGGGAGCTGTGGCCAGCTTCAACTCGGTGATCTACTCCACCACTGGTAATATCGACATTGGCAGCAATGTGTACCTTGATGCGGCTGAGACCAGTGCCGAGTCTATCTCCAGAGTGGTCTCCGTTGGTGGAGAGGTCATCGCCCGGGGAAGAATGACCGGCAGAGTTCCTGGCGCCAGAGCTCATCTGGAGTGCGTCGGACTTCTGCTCTCGGACAAAGGCAGAATCTATTCCATACCGGAGCTGGACGGCCAGTGCCGGGATCTGGATATGTCCCATGAAGCGGCAGTGGGCCGCATCTCTGAGGAGGAACTGGAGTATCTCATGTCTCGCGGCCTGACCTCCGAGCAAGCGACGAGCGTCATCGTGCGCGGCTTTTTGGATGTGGAGATAAAGGGCCTGCCCGAGGACCTCAAGCAGGAGATCAAGAACATCACTCAACGAGAGGATCTGAAGGGAGCGCCGTGAGCTTGGGGCACTCCGCTATTCTCTTTTGAGATCAAGATCATCCGCTCAGATAACAGAAAGCCACAGGGAAAGAAGCAAATTTTGGATCATGTTATCTTTTTTGCCTATTGCGATCGCAGTCACGATGCTAAGAAAGGCTTTAACAGAATGGCTCAAAGATGATGCCTCGCTCCTGGCGGCTGCCCTCGCCTACTACGGCCTTTTCTCCTTTGTGCCGCTTTCCATATTAACATTAATATTATTTAATTCATTATTCCAGCGCGGTTTTCTTGATAGTCAGGTGGTGGCCACCTCCCAAGATCTGGTAGGCCAGCAGATGCCGAAAGTGGCCGACGATCTGATCGACCAGGCATCCCATCAGGCCTCTTCCTTCAGCTTCACTCTGCTCAACATTGGTCTCTTAGTATTTGGCGCTGCGGGTCTCTTCGTTCATACCAGGAGAGCCTTTCATATCATCTGGAGAGTTCCGGACAGATCTGTCCCGATTATGAATACCATCATCAATTACCTGCACTCATATTTGCTCATCGCCCTGGTCGCCTTTCTGCTGCTGGTCACCTCTATTTTCACCGCCCTTCTTATGCCTGCTGCAAAATTGATAGAAGCGTCTCTGCCCATTCACCTGGGGTTGCTCCGGCTTCTCACGTTCCTGGTCTCCTTTTCTTTTGTATCAATTCTCTTTGCCGCTTCCTACAAGACCCTGAGCGAGGTGAAGCTGCGGTGGCGAGAGGTGCTTCCCGGCTCGGCTCTGGCTGCACTCCTGTTCGCGGCAGGAAACTTTTGCATTGAGACCTATGTGAGCATAGTCAACATCGGTTCGGCCTATGGAGCAGCCGGATCTCTGGTGATCTTTCTCTTCTGGATCTACTACTCCGCCCAGATCTTCCTCTTCGGAGCGGAGGTAATCAAGGTGCAGAAAGAGGCGAATGAAAAAGAGCTGCATGCATAAACATGAAAAAAAGATCTGGCGGAGAGATCAGTCGTCTCTCCTCTTTTGCCCGCTTTTCTCATAGTCCTCTCTTATGGCCCTGGCCATCTCCTCGTCCGCCTCCACGATAAGAGCGCCCATGTAATCACAGTTTTTGCAATGGTAGACCTTGCCGGTGTAGCCGCCTGCTTCCAGATAGAGTTTCGAGCTGCCGCAGACCGGGCAGACCTCAAGCACTTTTTCGGGCTTCATGAGGATACTATAAACTCATTGAGAAGTTAATTTTTTTGCTAACAACAATGAGAAGATAGATATATCATCGTTTTCACTCCCTTGGGCCATGGAATTGAAGCTTGATCCCTGGGGTGCAGTTCATGTAGACGATTACAACAAGCTCTTTGTGGAGTTTGGCATATCAAGCTTTGATGATATACTTCCCCAGCTTCGTGAGCCTCACAAGTACATGGCTCGCAAGATCATCTTCGGCCACAGAAACTACGACGCGGTCCTGCGTGCCATGCAAAATCATGAGCCTTTTGCCGTCATGAGCGGATTCATGCCCACCGGCAGAGCACATTTCGGTCACATGATGGTCATGAATGAGATCATCTGGCACCAGCAACAGGGTGGAGACGCTTTTGCAGCGGTCGCCGATATGGAAGCGCATGCCGTGCGAGGCATAAGCTGGGAGAGGTGCAGAACCCTGGGCATCAATGAGTATATCCTCAGCCTTATCGCCCTGGGATTTGAACCGAAAGAGAACAGCCACATCTATTTCCAATCGGAAAATTACAAGATGAGAGATCTGGCCTTTGAGCTGGGCAGAGAGGCCAATTTCTCCGAGGTCAGTGCCATCTATGGATTTTCCGGCGAGACCCATATCTCTCATATGGAGAGCGTCATGGCCCAGAGCGCAGACATTCTCCATCCTCAATTGTTGGAATTCGGCGGACCCAAGCCGGTGGTCATACCGGTGGGAGCGGATCAGGATCCACATATCAAGCTCACACGCGACCTCGCCTACCGCATGAGAAAGTTTCTGGTGGAACTGCGAGGCGACTACATCAGCATCCGGGGCAAAGCGGCCAGCCAGGAGCTGATGGCAGCGGCAGAGGCGGCTTTGAAGGAAATGGGATTGGGACGGGTGAAGCGCTACGAGGAGCATATCGATCTCACAGAGATTCGAGACTGCGAGGAACGCAGCTACAGCTCTCTTGTAGAGGCAATCGACCGGCTCATAATAAAATTAGAAATTGAGCAAGGGCATTACGGCTTCATTCCTCCTGCCTCCATCTATCATCGTTTCATGACTGGCCTCACAGGAGGCAAGATGTCCTCCTCCAAGCCGGAGAGCCATATCGCTCTCACGGAAGATCCCAAAGAGGCAGGCAAGAAGATCATGCGGGCCATCACTGGTGGCAGGCAGAGCCTTGCCGAGCAAAAGAAGCTGGGAGGCGAGCCGGATAAGTGCTCTATCTACGAGTTTCTGGTCTTCCATCTCTCCCAGGATGACAAAGAACTGCTGGAGCTGGACGCAGAATGCCGCTCTGGGAGAAGGATGTGTGGAACATGCAAAAAGGATGTGGCGGAACGGATAGAAAAATTCCTGCGTGAGCACCAGCAGGCCCGTGAGGCGGCCAAGGAGAGGCTGCCGGAGTTTGGGATTAAAGAATAGGGCAGAACCACTCAAGGATAAATATATGTAGAATGAAACTCTTTTTAGCATTATTAATTTAAGGAGATGATGACAATGAGAGTTATTTTGTCTATTGCATTCATCGTGCTTTTTTTTCTTTTCTGCGCGTCGGGTAATACAGATACACTTGATGCCCATAATGGTTCAGTACCCCAAAACAATTCAACATCCTTGGCAGTTCCGTCAGCTTCCTCAATAACGGCGCTATTCGTAATCGTACTGATTCTTGTACTCTTTGCGATTATACCTCTATTGCTAAATATGCACCTGGCACACAAGCATCTTGAAAGAACCGATGCAGTTCTGGGTAAATTTCTTGAAAATCACCATGAAAATCTTGGCGATGATACCGCTCTGCAAATAATAAAGGAATACATCAACGCTGAACCAGGCGGAGCGCCGGGAACTACTCGAGGAATAATGGCTATCGCCATCATCCTGGTTGTAGGCATATGTTTGTTTTTCTTGATGGTATATCCTACGAATAATAAAGAAGTAGTTAAGGATGTGATCTTGACTTTGACTGGTGCTTTAACATCGATAGTAGGATTCTATTTCGGCGGCAAAGGATCAACAGAGTCAAAAACCTTCGAGCCTAAACCATCAGAACCACTTAAACCTAATGCATCCGAATCTTTGCCCGCTTCGTCTGTTCCTACCCCGCCTGTAAAGCCGGAAAAATTCACAATAAAAGAAGACTTCACTTATCTGGACAAGCAATATCCTGCAGGAACCGTGATGGATCTGGAGGACATCCCCGAGGAGATCCGCAAAGAATGGGTCGAGAATAACCGAATAGAGTTCTATGTAGGAGATGAGGTAAAAGATATCCATAAAGATCTCATCCAAGAGGACAACAAACCCAAACCGGGATGGTACAAGGTAAAATCCAATTTCCGCTATAATGATGATAGGTATATTGCCGGCAACATCATTAATTTGTCAAGAATTTCTGCAAGATTGCTGGCTGGATGGGAAAAGAGAGGTTGGATAGAGCCTTACTCAGGATCATTGGCTGCGCCCTAATTTCCTTTTTTTTTCTCGCATACCACGATCCCCTCAATCTCCGTCTCCGGATAGTTTCCGGTCTCGTCCTTCTCCAGGTACTTGACCATATCCCAGACATTGAGCAGCGCCACCGAAACCCCGGTCAGTGCCTCCATCTCCACGCCCGTCTTTCCAATAGATGTCACAGTGACGATCGCTCTGACCCGTTTCTCCTCAATCTCAAAGTTCACCTCCAGACCGGTGATGGGAATAGGGTGACAGAGAGGAATCAAACGGGGCGTGTCCTTGACTGCCAGGATGGCCGCCAGTCTGGCGGTTGTGAATACATCTCCCTTCTTCACCTGGCCGGATCTTATGGCCTCAATCGTAGCTTCTTGCAGCCGAATAGATCCCGCAGCAGTGGCTTTTCTGAAGACGGGCGGCTTTTTCGTGATGTCCACCATTCCGGCTAACTTCTCATCTACGGGCAAGCTCTCACAGCCTCATTGCCTCTGGAATCTTCTCAATCACATCTGTGGCTGCCATGCCGAAATCCTTTTCGGGATAGACCAGATCTCCGGCCCTGCCGTTTACGAAGGCAGCCGCGCTCGCCGCCCGCAAAGCCGAGGCGCGAGCGTAAAATGCAGCCGTAATTCCTGCCAGGACGTCTCCCGTGCCGCCCACAGTCATGCCCGGATTTCCGGTGGTATTGGCCCGCACCACCTCTCCGTCCGAAATCAGATCGACCTTTCCTTTGAGCAGGACCACCAGGCCCTTTTGGCGGGCGAACTCTTTGAGGGGCTTTGCCCTTTCCCTGTAGTCCAGATCGACCAGAGCAATGCCGCTGATTCGCTTGAATTCGCCGGCATGAGGGGTGACAATGCCTTTTAAGGGCAGCTCTGGTTGCAGGGCATCGGCATCGATGACCGTCTTCTTGCAGAGAGGCATGATCTCGGCCAGAGACTCCGTCGTCTCTGCATGTCTTCCCAGTCCCATGCCCATGACCACCACATCGTGCCTGGCAATCTGCTCCTTGAGAACGGGAATGTCTGCGGGGCAGAGGTGATCGGCGGAGAGCTGCTGAACAATCAGGTTGGGTGAATAGCCGGAGATGGTCCGGGCGGCAGCTTTTGGCGCAGCCACGGTGACGATGTCCGCTCCCGCCCGCAGAGCGGCCATGGCAGAGAGTGCCGGAGCGCCGGTATAAGGCCCGCCGCCGATCACCAGTATCCGTCCGGAGTCTCCCTTGTGACTCTCCAGAGACCTTCTTCCCATCAGCCACAGGTCACCCTCCCCAACGAAAAACTCTGCCGCAGGCGGAATGCCGATATCAGCCACGATGACATTGCCGGACATGTTCGGCTTTGGCTTGTGAAAGGTCACAGATACATCAGAGCGCACAACCTTGTTGGTCCCCTGGCCGCTGGGGACATCAACCGAGATCACCGGCTTTCCAGAGGAATTGATGGCATCTATTGCCTGGGCCTCCAGACCCTTGATAGTGCCCCGAACGCCGGTCCCGAAGATGGCATCGACTATCAGATCGGATTTTTCCAGAGACAGATCGACGCTATCGGCAATCATGCGCAGGTCATAGTCCAGTCGCTCCAGAATCTGCCAGTTTCTCTTCGCCTCCTCGGTAGCGATATCTTTGGATCGTCCCAAAAGGTAGACGGTTACATCAAAGCCGTCTAGGTGGCGGGCAGCAACAAAGGCATCGCCGCCGTTATTGCCCCGCCCTGCCACAATTGCGATCCGCTTGCCCTTCGATCGGGCAGCGATCTCCCGCGCCAGAGCTGCACCCGCATTCTCCATGAGCTGCAAGGGCAGAAGGCCGAAATAGCGGCAATTGATGTCCAAAGCATTCATCTCTTCTGCAGAAATAATTGTCATAGTAATAGGATAGAAGATGATAACATAAAGCTTCTATCCCCTGGATGCTGAGGAATGGCTCTTCTTGTTCATCAGGCGAGAGCGGGTCAATGACCTACAAAGATTAATGGTTCTTCGCTATTCCACGTGGCTAACCTTAAGTTATCATGAAATATGCGCCAAAGAGGGGAAAAGACATGTCTAAGGGCGTTTTATTTTATTATCAATTCTGCAACAGGCGATCTATCAAAGGAAGAATTTGTTGAACTTAAAGTAACGTTCATGGGAGTATCATGCGGATATCGTGTGAGATGGAGCTGGGGGAGAAATAATTATTTGTTGCATCCCGCAAATTTCTTCTGCAACTCATTTAAAATTTTAATAATTCTATATTTTTTCAAATGTTAATGGATTTAACGACGTCCCTGTGAGAATATCGCAACAAGAATCTTATTCAAACCATCGTCCCAATTAGGAAACATATCTACCCAGGCTAGTTGGGATAGCTCATTAGACGGGTCACATTCATCAAGCCTAATTGGAATTATAAATATTTGAAAACTCGGACACTCCTTAGAAACTTTAAGTGCCTCCGCAATTTCCACTTGCACGTGGCCTCTTTTTTGTATCATTGATTTCGAAAGAACCGCCACAAAAAAGTGACTATTTCGTATAGCTTTCTCTATTTCGTCTTTCCATCTCTGACCTCCCTTAAGCGATTCTTTGTCTAACCACGCATCTAAACCTGCGTTTTTTAGATCTTCATAAAGTCTTCTTGCAGCCACATAATCTTCTCTCGCATAGCCGATGAATACTTCCAGTTTCTGATCGATTTTGCGATCTTTGTCTTGAGTTATTAGAGTTTTGATATACTGAGCTTTAATAAAAATTTCTGAAAGTACTATTATTCCTAACACTATCCCTACAAAAAGATCACCAATATATGAATTAAAGAGCAAAACTTGTTCATTAGGATTGTTAGTATATTGCCTTGGAAGGAATAAAAAAGCCTCATACATAATAAGGCAAAATAGGGTGAATACTACTGTTAAGCCTGTAGATGTATGCAACAATGTTTTATATTCAGATTTTAATCGTTCTATTTGAGCATGTTCGCTCATTGATTCGTTGTTTATGTAATCATATTTATTTTTAACATAAACCTTTGTGGCAATCAAAAGTCCGTATCCTACTGAAGTGGAAAATATACCATTATGCGGATACTCAGGTCCAAAATTTAACCATAGCACCAGAATAATTGGAACAAAAATTGATAAGAACGTTAGAATGTATCTATTTAGCGCTGTGCGGCTAATCTTTGAAAAAATAGATATTTTATTATCGGATCTATTAAACATATACGCGAAAAAAAATGGAAATATAGCTCCTAGAGCTACCCAGTACCCCATCCAATAATTTCGTACTCCCCATAAATCATGATGAATGTGCGCATCAACATAGGTGGCTGTAATTACAGGATAGGCGTACGCGAAAGCACAAAGTAGCGCTATTTTCAGCGCCTCTCTATCTATCTTCCCGCCTTTCACCCTATATTTCCCTTCGAAAATCTGTTGATATTTCAGATAGATAAAGATTTGTATTCATTTCGATATAGTTTTTCTTGTAGTTTATTAATCGATTTATAATTTAATATCAAACTGTGTGCGGCCACCCCACTTTAAAGGGATGAGGTATGCTTCGGGCAGCGCGCTCAGATTGGGTGGATTTAGAAACATCCAAATCTTCGGTTTCCTGAATTATCGAAGCTGCATGAAATAGTAGGAAAACCCAGTCATGGAATATACATCAATTCGTGCATTATACTCACTCGATAAATGCAGTAATTATTATAAATGCAAGCATGACTAAAAATAACTTATGATGTATTGACAAAATTCTCTTCAGAAATGTCTGTTCAGAAATCAAACAGCGACTTCTGCTTCTGCTCCTTGGGAGCCTCGGTGAAGCTGAAGAGGCTGCTCTGCCCTCTTCTCGAGCAAAGCCGGTCTTTGGTGACCCCAAAGCTCTCGAAGATACGCAGCACTGGCGGCAAGATCTGCTTTTCCACGTAGTACTCTGTGTCCAGAGGCATGTTCTTCTCCAAAACAAAGGCAGGATCCTCTGCCCGGTTTACAAACAGCTCTTTGTTCTTCCTGCCCCTCTTTCCCTGAACGATGACAAAAGGCACCCGGTCCCCCACGCCCGGCACAGTTCCGCCCCGCTCTCTGATCTTCTCTACCAACTGGATGTGGGGCTGCTTGTTTTTGTAGGAGCCGGAGCTCTTGGTGTAGCGGCGCGTCAGTGTGAGGTCCTCCAGCAGGGATGGGTCCAAAGAGAGATCCTGATTTTGCAGCCGGAGGACTACAGAGCGTACATGCTCTACCGCCTCCTCCACCTTGCCCTCTTTGAGCACCAGCTCCAGGCAGGTCTTGAGCGTCTTCGAAGTCAGACCGCACCAGTCGCGGCGCACCGTCTCCATGCCCCTCACCTTGATTTTATCCATCCAGCCGTCGCCCCTCGGCTCGAAGACCCAGAGAGCATAACGCTTCTTGGCCAGGAATATGCCTCGCCTGGCAAAGGCCTCAAAGACCAGCTCCATTGGAGCGGGAAGCGAGGAGGTGACGGTCTGTGCAATCTTTCTGCCGATCAGCTCGGCATCCTCGAGAGAGATGGCCCCAGCGGCGGGCCCAGGTCCGGCGGATCGCATCCGCACAAAGACGCTGTCCGTATCCCCGTAGACCACAGAGAGATCATAGCATTTCTCTGCCGCTTTTCCAAAAGGCAGTGCATCCTTGAAGACCACCTCTCCGCCGATCACATAGGCCGAGCCGATCTCATCGATGATCTTCTGGGTGCGCAGAATGTTCTCCCTGCCAAATGAGGTGACGGCATTGGCCAGGGCCAGGCTGTAGAGCCGGGCACGAGCGTAACCGGAGTAGCCATAGAAGCTGTTGAGCAGGATCTTCATGGCATTTTGCTTGGCATCCAAAAAAAGGCGCTCCTCTTCCCCGGCCTTCTTCATCTGATTCTTGGTTGCCGTCCTCTCATCGAGCAATTCACGCAGGACTGCCGGCATTATGCCCGGCGAGACCTGAGGCGAGACGAATCTGCCGCCCGAGGGAGCTGTTATGATGGCATCTCCTTTCGTCTCTGCCAGGCTGCCAGCTGCCTCAGAAGCCTGTGTCAACACGGTCGTGTAGCAGAGGTTATGGGCCATCATAATAGTAGGATAAAGGGACTTGTAGTCCAAGATGACCACATCCTCCACCAGCCCCTTCTCCGGCACCAGGACTGCACCTCCTTTCAGGCCTTCA
>JAQTYS010000091.1:0-8576 GCA_028688175.1 Methanothrix sp.
CAATTGTCCTTATTGTGGCTTATCGATAGATCGAGATCTCAACGCTGCTCTGAATATTGCAAGACTGGGATTACAGTCTTTGGCATCAGCCTAGATGCCCGCCAATTCATTGGCGGGAGTGGTCACGCGTTATTGTCCATGGATATTATAGATATTGTCACCTGCCGCTTCCCGCAATTCGCATTGACTGCTATCGCCGTTGGTGCGGCAAATCGCCCGATCTTTCCTGCGCACGGGTCTCTGGCTAAATTGGATGGCAGATACTGGCGGAATCCTTAGTATCTTTGGTATCCTTTGCATCCATTTCCGTGGATTGGTCTTTAGGCTTGGCCTTGCCGTTGGGCTTGGTGATGAAGTAAGTGTAGCCCTTAAGCGTCCTGTTCAGTTGTGATTCAATTTGCTCGAGTTCTCTTTTAGGGATGCACAAATGCTTGTCCACGCAGCGATCCATAATCTCCCAGATGTAGTCTTTGGTCTCATAGTTAAAGAAGTCCAGGAGCTTTCGGCAGGTGTCGCCCTCCACCTTCTGGCAGATGTACCAATCGTCGCCGTCAGCCATGACGTGCACCTCATGAGCGCAGCCTAAAAGGTTATGAAAGTCGCCCAGGGTGTCCTGGTAAGCGCCCAGGAGGAAGATGCCCAGATAGTAATCCTCATTCTCTCGTAGAGTATGCATATCCAGGTACTCCAGGCCCTCGCTGTCCCCGGCGTAGCGCTTGATCTCCCCATCGGAGTCACAGGTGATATCAACAATCCGTCCCCTCTCGCCCGGCATCTCATTCAAGCGATGCAGGGGGATGGTGGGAAAGATCTGCTCCACACCCCACATATCCGGCACAGACTGAAAGAGAGAGAAGTTGCCGATGTACTTCTGGCTGACCAGCTTCTTCAGCTCCTGAAACTCATCCGACTCATCCTCGGCCTGCTTGGCGAGGAGCGCGGCCTTCTTGCAGACCATCCAGAAGAGGTTCTCGCCTTTGGCTCGCTCTTCAAGACCAATATTGCCCAGGTTAAAGGAGTCGTAAAGCTCATCACGATACTGCAATGCATCGTGATAGTGCTCCTTGTAGTTGTCAATATTGATCTCCTTAAAAGCGCTGCACAGATCGTCGATCTGGATGGGGTCTTCCTCTTTGGGTGTGCGTAGAAGCGAGTCTTTGGCATTCTTTTTGCCTATGATCTTGAAGATAAGCAAGCTGTGATAGGCTGCAATGGCTCTTCCGCTCTCCGAGACTATTGTGGGACATGGGACGTCCTCGTCATCACAGATCTTCTGCACAGTGTAGACCACATCGTTGGCATACTCGCGCAGAGTGTAGTTGGCGCTGGAGGGGGTGGCCGTGTTGGAACCGTTATAGTCCACAGAAAGGCCGCCTCCTACATTCAGGTACTCGATATTCGCCATCTTGCGCGCCTTGGCATAGATACGAGCCGCTTCATTCATGGCATTCTTGATGGTCCTGATATCCGTGATCTGCGAGCCGATGTGAAAGTGAATCATCTTTAGACTGTCTATGATACCTTTCTCCCGCAGTATCTTCATCAATTCCAAGGCTTCGCTGGTGGACAGACCGAACTTGGCGGACTCGCCGCCCGATTCCACCCAGCGACCGGAGCCACGGGCAAAGAGCTTGACTCTCATGCCCACGCGAGGGGTGATGCCCATCTGCTCGGCATACTTCAGAATATCAAAAATCTCCTCAAAAAGGTCTACAACGATTACTATATTATTCACATCATGTATACTTAGAGCGAGGCGCAGATAATCCTCGTCCTTGTAGCCGTTGCAGATGAGCAAAGCTTCGCGGGGCAGGCCCAGGGATAACGCTGCCAGTAGCTCCGCCTTGGTGCCCACCTCCAGGCCGATGCCGTGCTTGGCTCCATATTTGATGATGTACTCGATTACCTCTTTTCTCTGATTGACCTTCATGGGGAAGATAGGCTGATAGGTGCCTTTGTAGGAGAATTCGGCAATGGAGCCTGAAAATGCGCCGGTGATCTCATTGATCCTATCTTCCAGGATCTGGGGGAAGCGCAGGAGCACGGGGAACTCCAAGTCACTTGACCTTTCAATCTCCCCGATGAGGTCCATAATGTCCACAGACTTCGTAGGATCTTTGTTAGGTAATATAATAATATTTCCGGAATCATTAACTGAAAAATAGCCATTGCCCCAATTCTCTATCCCATAGAGCTCCAAAGAATCTCCAGCTCTCCACATGTCACTCAACCTTCCCCATGAAAACTGGGCGAATTGCATAGAAGTTTGCTAAGGAGTGCTTTTTGGTATATAAAGCTTGATGCGATGGACAATCTTTAAGACGTATCCAGACCGAGAATGATGAGAAGAAATCTTGAGGGATGGAATGGATCACGGTCACGGTCATGATTTTATCTGCAAAGGCGAGAAGATAAGGACGACAATACCCATGAAAGAGAGGGGCGTTGCCGATCTGGTAGAGGATATGGGAAAGATGGGCTTTCAGGGAGGCCAGCTCGGCACATCCCTAAGCGTCTGGAAGCGCATGCTGGATGAGGATGCCACTATTTTCCTCGGTCTCGCCGGTGCCATGGTGCCTGCGGGCCTGGGAGAGTTCATTGCCTACCTTCTGCGGGAAAGAAAGGTAGATTGCCTGGTAAGCACGGGAGCCAACTTATTTCACGACCTGTGTGAAGGACTGGGTATCGTTCATTACCAGGGCAGTGCCTGCGCAGATGATGCCTATCTCAATGAATGCAAAATCGACAGAATCTATGATGTCTTCGTATCGGAGATCGAGCTGCACAAGGCTGACAACCACATATCCGACTTTGTGAAGAGGCTGGACACGACCCGACGCTACTCATCACGCGAATTGATGTATATGGTGGGAGAGGACCTGCCCGATACCACCATCCTTGGCGCAGCTCATAAAGCAAAAGTGCCCATCTTCGTGCCGGCCTTCGGCGACAGCTCCTGGGGAATAGGTATGGTCATGGCTCTGCGCGAAGGACATAGCGTCATGGTCGATGGCATCAAGGATGTGGACGAGATCACCCAGATGGTGGAAAAGTCCGCTCAGACTGGTGTGATTTACATCGGCGGAGGCGTTCCCAAGAACTTCATTCAGCAGACGGAGGTCATAGCTGAATTGATTGGCGATTATTCGGGAGGCCACAGCTATGCTATTCAATATACCACAGACGCTCCCCACTGGGGAGGCCTGTCAGGCTGCACCTTCGAGGAGGCAGTCTCCTGGGGCAAGGTCAAGAAAGAGGCAAGCAAAGTGCAGGTCTTTTCCGATGCCACTATCACCGTGCCCCTCGTGGTGCAGGCTCTGCGAGAATCGGGCTATACACGAAAGAGCGTTCCCTCCTTCGACTGGAAGGAAGAAGGTCTGATGCTGAAGTACGAAAAGATGTAAATGCTGATTGCATCTGCAGTAGCAATACGCCAAAAGCGTGCTATGTAGATCTACACAGCAGCCCATATTTTTTAGTTTGGTTAAATTCTACGATAATTATCTTTTATTCAATTTCAATAGCTAATGATTTTAGACAAATAGTATTTAAATTTTCAACCAAAGTTATTTATATCAGCATGCGTCAATATCCATCACTTAAACGAAATAGAAATAAAGGGATTTATTATGTACGAGGGGTGGAGATTTACTATTCCGTGGGCAATGCTCAAGACGACATTGATCATGGTGCTGCTCTTGACCATAGCATCCTGCGGTCAAGAGCCATGTAGCGATTCTGATCAAAACTGCAAACCTTTGTGGAGTTTGCAGGCTGGAGACGAAGCTGCTTTAATCCAGGCATCAGACGGTTTCGAAAACGATCTCTTCAGCCCAAATACAATTGAAACCACGATGGTCGCCTTTGATTTCCAGAATCAATCAGCTCCGCAGGGGATTCTGGATATTATAGCAAGAAATGATTCCGCTAGTATCATCGAGCTTTCTGCCAATGATATAAACAACGATCTGCTCAGCTATAAGATCATCGGGCAGCCTCTTCATGGAAACATCAGCGGAACGGCGCCCTATTTAATGTATAAGCCGGATGCCGGCTATACAGGCAATGATTCATTTGCGGTCATCGCCTCCAGTGCATCGGGAACGGAAAAGAATGTCACTGTTTCAATTGATGTGGTTTCGCTGCCTCACCCACCATATGTGATGATTCGCAGCCCGCGAAATGGGGAAGTATTTACAGCCAATCCCGGCCAGCTGGGTGTGACTATACCTATTCATGCCACATCTACTGGTGATGTTCAGTCGATCGCATTTTATGATAGCTACAATCCAAATCCAATCGGATCAGGCAACTGCGAAGATGCCAGTGGAAACTGCCCTGTCACGATATTTTCCCAGCTAAATATAGGAACTCATGTCCTGACGGCAAAAGCAGTCTCTGCTAAGCTGGGGAATAGCTGTCCATCTCTTCCTGTTACTATATTCATCAATCCTTCCCAGCCGGTTGTAAGGATTACCAGCCCTCTACCCGGCCAGATATTCACATCTCCGAAAATGATTACCATTACTGCAGAAGTAATTGACAGCAATCCTGTGAATAGGGTTGAGTTCTATGAAAATTCAAAACTGATTGGATTCTCAACCGCGAGCGGTTCGACTCACACCTATAACTGGGAAAATCCAGCGCCGGGAGTCCACAACATTATGGTAAAAGCCATAGAAAACTCGAATACATTCGCCATATCCAAACCGGTGCTCATCGTTGTAGTACCTGAAAAGCCGCTGAGCAAATCAAACCTGGCTCTAACCATGAGCTCTACATCAAATCCAGCACCGATAGGCGGATTGTTCAATTTCGTGCTGACAGTGACCAACAGAGGACCCGACAGCGCAACCGGTGTCACAGTACAGGATTTCCTGCCGCCGGAATTTGCGCCGAATTCTCAAATGGCCAGCCAGGGCAGTTTTGACTCAAATCCAATGATCTGGAATTTGGGCGACTTGACCAAGTACCATAGTGCAAGATTGGTTCTTACCGTGAAAGTTCTACCGGATGCAAAACCGGGACAGGTAGCCAATACGGCATATGTATTCGGAGCTCAAGTGGACCCGGACAACTCAAATAACTATGCCACAGTGTATACAAGAATAGAAGAAGGCCGGACTCCTGCATCTGAAACAAACTCCACGGAGGTTGCATTCGCAGATGTCAATGCTACGGCAATTGCGCCAATGGATGCTAATGCCACAGAGGTTGCTTCTGTGAAAGCCTAATCATTAATTTTTAGATTTAAGCACAAGCATCTTTCTTTTTTCTTTTTCACTCCACGTGCAAATATCCTCATCTTCAGGATTCGTATCTTGCATTTTTCGATCATGTTGCAGAGAGTTTGAAAAGCATCGGGCTCGCCGGGACTCGAACCCGGGTCAGCGGGTATCTTCGACAACTGTCACCGAAGCCCGCTAGGATGTCCGCTACCCTACAAGCCCAATATTCCTGTCTTGGAAGCTTCCTGGCTATTAACCTTTCCCGCAAACCCGCAAACCATAAATGCAAACAGAGTTGAGAAATAACAGGAGATTGATCATAATAATGACTCGTTTCCTCAGCAATTGTCCCAGATGCGGCTACGTGGCCGAGGCCTGGAGCGAAGACGGCGTCTCTGTAAGAGTGCGCTGCAAGATGTGCGGCTATGAGGGACGTCTGCCTCATCCCGATCTGAAGAACGGAGCCTGGCGAGTGGGATGAGAACCAGTCACGCCCTTCTCCTGCGTTTGCGACATGATCCCCAGTTTGATTTCGGAAAAGCGGAGGTGGAATTTGTCGATAGGGGCGCTCCAGGCGGTCGATCTGTCGTCCTAGGGGACAAAATCATCCGCCTGGAGCAGGGCTGGATGGAGATAGAATGGGAGAATAAACCCAAGTTCATACCCTTCCATCGCATCCGACGCATCACTTATGATGCAGAGACTATGTGGGAGAAAGACCATGATCCTTTGCCCTAGGTATAGGGTTATCTTAGGTCCTTAACCATTGGCTCTGCGCACTTTGCGCTCATTTCTATCCAGGTACTCCTTTATAGCTTCAATCACAACGTCAGAGCGCTGCACATAGAGGGAGCCCCTGCTCTTGACTACAAAGCTCATCAACCGATCGCTTAATTCTGGACTTAGCTCCACCTCGATTTTAGGCATAATTTCTCTTGAGTAAAAGTAGTATTAATACTTAGTTTCAGGGCTTGAGCCTTTTAATCTCCAGATAGCGCACTTCATCGCTGGCATAAGCGAAGATCATGAGCTTTCGCACCGAATGGGCCAGACGAACCGCACGGGAAAGCACGGGAGGCAAGAAGACGTGGTCAACTGACACCGTATGCACCAAGTACTCGGAATGGGGCACCTTGCCTGGCCCCTTTACCTGCTTGTAAACCCGGAAGTGCGTGCCGAACTTAAAGCCGGTCTTCACCACCAGGCTCTTATCTCGCAGATCTTTATAAACGCTGAATTTCGAATCGAAATCGCTCTCGATCAGCTTTGCTCTGGCCGCGAAGTCTTTCTGGTCTATTGCTATGCCGGCACGATCGACCAGAGAGATCATTCCTCGATCCAGCAGATAAGCCGACTCGACCAGGGAGAGCTGAAGGCGCTCGCCAACTGGTTTGCCATAAAATCCGCCTTCATGCAGCCTTCGGGACGCTTCCGGATCCCAGAGAACCACGCGGTCCTCCAGAAGCGTGGCCATGCCGCCTCCCTCCACCGTCTCCATCAGCCCGGACATAACCTTCTCCTTTGCCTCGTAAAAGGTGATGTCGCTCTCCTCATCGACAATGGCCAGCATCAGCTTTTTTCTCATCTGGGCTGCAAGCCTCACCGATTGCATTATCTCTTGCAGGGGAAGAGGCATGCGCTCAGAGATAACGAGAACATAAAACTCAGCTGGGCTCTTTCCCGGGTGGCCTCCCCGGGGATAGACGCGAAAATCAGGGCGACCGGGCTGCACATAGTAGCCGCGCTCTCGCAGGTCTTTGTAAACCACATAGCGAAACTCAAAGCCCTTTTCCAAAGATGATGCTGCCTGGAAAAAAGATCGAAAGTCCAGATCGTCTCCCCCAAAGAGCACCCTGATCCGGGTGCGGTCCAGGAGATAGGCTGCTTCCACCAGGGAAAGTTCCAGGCCCTTTCCCTTGGGCCGACCGAAGTAGCCCTGCTCATAAAGATCAGAAAGGGCTTCCTGGCCCAGACTGATCTTATCGCCGATAAGCCGGCCTGTTAATTCTTCGGACATCAGCAGGCGAGCTTGCTTGGCCAGATGCCATGCATGACGCCCAGGGATTTGTCCACCAGGCTGTGCACATCAGATGCCGGATAGCCTGCGCTGAGCAGGTAGGACTCAACGTGGTTGGGCACGGCGATGGACATCTGCTCCACCATGGATACCGTCTGCAAAATGGTGCAATCTGCCAGTTTGAAAGCAATGATGGCGTCGGAGACTATCAGCTCAAAGATCTCTGGGCTGATGGGCCGCTCTACAGCAGAGAGATAGGCCTCCAGGATCTCGCTTGTCCAATCGTGCTTCTTGCCTTCGTCCTGATAGGGCATGACCACGACCTCACGGGTCTTGGCCAGCTGCTCTACCAACTGCGCCGGGGTGACATCTCCCTTGAAGACCAGATTCAAGAAGTTGGTGTGAGGCACAGTCGTGGGCACTTTGCTGGCGCGCACAGCGAAATTTACCTCTTCAAAGACTGTTCCTGCGTCCGTGCCCTGATGCCCGGCGCCCTTGCCGAACTGAATTGCGCTTGGAGAGGCTTTGACCACGGTATGCGGATCGCCGTGGCGACGGTCGATATTGCCTAAGACTGCAGTCAGTCCCAGAGGCCGGGCTGCCAGAGCCAACCTGGAGAGTCCTGTGGTGTTGCAGCTGGTACATTGCACCAGTCTGGGCTTGGCCTTCTGGAACATCTCGTAGTTCTCGAGACCAAAGAAGAACTCACGGGCAAAGTCTGCCTTCAGCTCTTCGGTGATCTTGACCTTTCCGCTCTCTGTCAAACCCTTGAGAAGCTCTGGCCGATCGGCTCCGCCCATGAGCGAGACAAAGCAGCCATGAGAGAGGCCAGCCTCAACATAAGGAAGCTCCTCATCGCCGGGAGTGCCCACCATCAGGAAATTTGTTGCTGCAAAGAAGTCATCATAGCCGCCTTCTATCTTGACTCCTGCCTTCTCCCACTTCTCTTTATTGGCATTGTCGCTGACAAAGGCTTTAACGCCGAACATGCGATTGAATTTGGATACAATAGACAGGGCCCGGCCATGAGGCTTTCTGAGCAGGACATTCAGGTCGCCCTCGATTCCGGCGGCCTTCTTTACCTGCGCCAAAGCCAAAAGAGTTCGCTTATTCTCTGTTCCATCAAAACCCACAAAACCAGCATTGCACTTCAAGCATCTTCACTTCCTGAATAAGAGTCTAAGTAACTATATTTTAATCTTTCCAGGAGTGTAGATGCGTAGAATTTTATCGGCAATATACCCGGCACTCACTTCCAGGTCCATGCTTGTAGTATCAACTTCAATCTCTGGTGAGAGTGGCTCCTCATAGACAACATTTACTCCCGGCAC
>JAQTYS010000091.1:8676-9935 GCA_028688175.1 Methanothrix sp.
CCGCTCTCCTCTGCTGCTTCCTTATCCTCTTCCGGCTCTTCTGCCTTGGCTGCGCCCTTGGCGGCAGGTGCGGCAGCGACTGGGGCTGCGGCAGCTACGGGCACTGCGGCTGCCTGGGAAAGGACGGTTGCGATGTCCACGCCTTCCAAAGCGGCTACCAGGGCCTTGATTCTGACATCGTCTACGGCGGCACCGGATGCCTCGACGACCTTCTTAATTCCATCCTCGTTAACGTCTTTGCCTGCGCTGTGAAGCAGTAATGCAGCGTATACATATTCCATTTTGAATCTACCTCGAATTTACCTTTAATCAAATTTATCCGAAGAGAGCACCCATTCCCGCAGCGGTGTCTTCTTCATCCTTTTTCTCTTCTTTCTCTTCCTCAGCCTTGACCGGAGCCGCGACAGGAGCAGCTGTAGGAGCTGCTTCTCCACTGGCCAGACGGTTCAAAGCTTTGGCATTGGCGACTGCCTTGGCGAGGAGCATCTCCATCATGCCGGGCACGGGCAAACCCGCATCCAGTACCAGGGCTCTGGCCTCAGTCTGAGCCTTTTGCAGCATGGGTCCGATAGTCTGCGGCGTAGCATAACCAATCTTAACTGCAAAGCTGAAGGCTTTAGCAGAAGCCAGGGACAGCTCTGAGATCTGTGCATCCACATTGATGGAAAGATCCTTGACTTTAAAGATCAAGCCACCTTCATAGGCCGCTCGCAGTTCCAGGCCTACGTTTCTGGGGAAGATCTCCATGGTCTTCAAAATGTCCGCGGTCTTGGCAGAAACGACCTCTCCCTCTTTGGCTAAAGTGATATTCTGGTTGATGACTACCTTTCCACTCTTAATGGCTGCAGGGATGCCGGCTGCCTGAAGCTTGCCGACCATGGGTCCCGGCGAGAAGGATGTCACCCCGGCCTCAATCACTATGTCTTTGGGGGCACGTGCACCTGCCTTGATGGGCATGGGCTGTTTGCCCTTCTCTAGGAGTGAATTCAGCTTGAAGGGGTTGTCATTGCTAAAGAGCATAGCCGTCTGATCTTCAATGAAATCAGCCAGTGGCCTGATCTCCGGAACGCTGGATTCCAAGGCGCGACGAGCGATGGTGTTTCTCACCATTCTTATCTCGACATTGCCTCTGAGACTGCCTCGCATCTGCTGCAAATTATCGGCTGGTATCTCCCGTACACCAACAATTCCGACAACGCGGCTCTTTTTGATCATTTCGACAAGCTCTTCGACATCCTTAACCTTCCATTCAGGTATGT
>JAQTYS010000401.1 GCA_028688175.1 Methanothrix sp.
CACAACCGGGAATGGCTCGGTCTTACCATCAGCTTGTTCATTAATTATCTCCTCCGTCTCCAATTCTGGTTTTTCCTGTTCCAGCTTACTAGGTTTCCCGATTTAGTGCAGAACGAGGCTGCTTGCCTACCGAAAAACTGGCCGCCAAAAATGGATAGCTACAAATCAGCCTCCTTTGCCGGCAAGAAGAAACCACGTCATGGCGGGGCAACCCTTTTCCAAAATGCGAATATTAGAACTAAGGCCCTATTTAAGCCACTAACCACATATTAGGGTCTTTCGAATATTGTATTATCTTTGTTCATCGTACGCGATAGATACCCCATCACCGTCTTACCACACATCCACAGATAACGTCATACCTGGTCCCAAATATCGTTGAGTCTCGACAACAAGTGTTCATTGCCCTCTCGTAATCCAGGTTACTTAATCGTATAGGGACACCCTGTTCCGCAAAGGGTGGTATTCATGGGATCAGGTTGTCGTGTAAGTAGATATTAACATTTGTCTAGTAGTTTGAAAATGGACGGTTTTGACGAGTTCCTGGATAATTTTGACGTGCCAGAGATTAGGACGATCATAAAGCGATAGCGTACGAACATCCCTCCGACCAACATCATGTAGGCGCTGAAGTCTTAACGAAGCTGGTTTATCTACCTGCTACAAGAGCGACGCTTCAAACAGAACATATTACGGATGCCTAAGGGGGCAGTTGCTGTGTTCTTTCCAAGGGATGCTCACCGTCCCGGCTGTATGTGGGATGAAACCGAGACGGTGAGAAAGACTGTGGTCAAAATTAAGGTAGATTAGATTCTGTGGGCAGCTGACTAGCTGCCCGATTCCACGAAATAGAAGCCCTTTTCCATTTGCTCCCCGGTCATGATCTCTTTACCGTAGGCAGTGCGTAGCTGTAGACTATACACTACGGGAAAGTGCTGAAGGATGCCTTCCTCTTTGTGGGCAGTAAGGCACAACAGCTGGATACGATTAGCCCGAGCCACCTGGAACATTGTATCCAGGATGTGGGCGGAGGAGGCTACGCCAAAGGGATTATCCGCAAGTAGAACTTTCCACGAGTTAAGTAATCCTTCCGATTGTTGTCTAATATGGGTGAGCATAATCATAAACATGGTGATTTACACGCTGTACTCTTCCCCGCCGGACCAACGGCTCACATCATCCCAGCGGAAGTAATCCGGTCGTTCCATCCGGGCGATGGACTCTTTCCGGGGTTTGTAGACGGTGACTTGGCACGTTTCAATGGGGGCAACTACGTTGATGAGGTTCCGGGTGGAAAGCATATCCTCCATCCGCTTGTTGATCTCATCATCATCAAGACCTTGTTCCTTCCATGCTTGCAGGTCAATGAGGAGTTTCTGCAGGTATTCTTCTATCGCGTGCAGGGCTTCGTCCTCACTTTGCATCGACCATTCGATACGGATCACCTGAATCTGTCGGTCGTAGAGGGTGACCCGGGAATTCTTGGGTAGTTGCATGATGCTTTCATAGACTGTCCCGGCCCGGCGTAGGCACAGTTGCACCAGCTGGTTGAAGTTGGTCTTACACTGTTTTAGTGTGGCTTCAGCCTGCTGTTGGTAGAAGTCCATGGCTTCAAAGATCCTTAGGAACTGGGTTTCCACGAAGTCATAATCAAAGATGCGTCCCTCATCCATAATCGCTTGTACATCCCGCAGAAATTGGTTGACTTTAGGATTCCTGGTTTCCTGGAGACGGCGATGGTAGTCAAGAAATTGTCTTTCCACGTTCATCCGCTGGCGCAGAATGTAGCGGGAGGCCTCCTCTTGTTCTTTCAGCGCGCTAAGCGCCGCTTGTCGTGGTATAGGACCGTACTGGCGCCAGTCCACGGTTTCGTGTTGGGGCAATTGGTGATCCATAGCCTCAACTCTCTCTTCGATGAGCTCTATGGCAGTGCTCAGTTCAACTTGCCATTCCCTGCGGGCGGTTACTTCCTGTTGTATGTTGCTAATTCCCTGTTGCACCTGGGTCACGCTTTGGAGTAGATAATCGTACTCCACCTTGTGGTTTTCGGGGCTGAACCCGGTGTAGGGTTCCCGCTGGAACTTCTTTTCTACTTCTTCACTGAGGAATTGCCCAAACTGCTCCTTAGCGGCCAGATTTGCCCCAAGATTGGCACACACCCGCTCTTGGGATGTATATTGTTCCTGGGCTTTGGTAGTAGCATTAGAAGCCTCGGCCAGTTCGCTTACACGAACAGGCCGCAGATGCAGCCGAAGCCATTCCTGGCTAATGCCGCTTGCTTCGATGCTAGCCTGGGCCTGGTTGCAGGCTTCGGTGGCTTTGGAAAGTAGGCTCTCTAGATCCTGGCGCTCTGCATGTTTATGGGCGAGCTGTTCTGTAATGGCTTCCAAAGCGGCCTTAGCTTTCGAATACCCATCAGAGCATTCGATGGGTGTTACTGCATCGAGTCGTAATGTGGTGTATTCCTTCCGGTGATCGGCCAGCCGGCCTTCAAGACCATTAAGAAGCCCTTTGCTTTTT
>JAQTYS010000402.1 GCA_028688175.1 Methanothrix sp.
GTAATTCTTAAATTCATTTGCCTGGTCAGCCCCCCATGGCGCTCAGAAGATGAAGAGATTGAAATGCATTTGCAAAACAGCGATGAATTCTTGAGAAAAGAGGTGGCCCGTGTCAGGGAAGAGCGAAAGCTCTCTGGACTGGAGGGCCTGGTAGGAGGGCTACAGGCCGTAATTATCAACACCGAGAAGCATCTGCAAAAAGCTGCCGTCGAGGAGCTCATCAGAAATAGCGGCCTTCAAATTCAAGAGGCATTTGCGAATCAAGAGCACAAAACCTATGTTCTCAAAGTCCCAGGCTCAGATAAGTTTCGCTCAGCAGACTTCCTCATCCGCTCCAGGCTAAAGGGCATCAATCCATTCAGCGAATTCAACACTGCTCCAAAGACCAGTGATCATCCTAACACTCGTCTGGAGACCTTCGTCTTTGAGACCTATGATATCAAAAAGTATGTATCTTTGCAATCCCAGGCAAACGTCAAATTCCAGAGCGAAATACTTGATTTCGGTAACTACTATTTTATCCAGACAATGCCTTCCCAGTTCACCGGAAACTCACTGGGATTCATTGAATGGAAGGGCAAGAGAGGCGTCTATTCCTATCCAGAAAGCCAGAGCTTTGATTGGAATATATCCGCAAAGCCTTCCTATCTCGGTAGTATTCGATGGCTGGACCATGCTGCTACGCGGGTCAGGGCACAGGATCGCGATCCTGCCATACTGGAGTTCATGCGGCTTACCAACTACAATTTTGATTTCGCTATTTATGTGAAGAGTCTCAACTCCATCACCAATGTAGCCCGAATCTCCTCTTCCGACTTTGCCATGGTCTTCACCTCCGGGATCACTCCTTTTGTCAGCCGGCAAGCATCCGGGCCCACAGAGAAATTCATAAGCAACTTCGGACCACGAGTCCATCACATCGCGTTCCAGACGGAAGAAATTGATGCAACGGTAGAGGCTCTACGAAAAGATGGAATGAAGTTCCTCCTCGATTTGGTGGGCTCTCCCGAGGAGGGCCTCAAGCAGATATTCAGCCAGCCTTCCAAGAATACTCTCCTGGTCTTGGAGTATATTCATAGATACGGCGATTTTGACGGCTTCTTCACCAAATCGAATGTGACCAGTCTCACGGCTGCCACCGCAAAGCAGTAAACAGAAACAAATATATGTGATTGAGGCTAAAGAACTTCAGGCTTTATAAAATATGGCCTCGCGCGAAAGGCAAGGAATGGCTCATGAATTCTATAAAGTTGAGGGAGATAGGCAGGCTCATTTTATGTATAGCCATATGCCAGAGCGCTGGTGTCATGGGCTCGATATTTACCGCAAGCTCAGTTGCCACCTGGTATACTACCCTTGAAAAGCCCTGGTTTTCTCCGCCTGGGTCGATCATCTCTGCCGTGTGGATCATTCTCTTTGTTCTCATGGGCCTATCTCTTTTCTTGATCTGGCAGAAGGGGATAGATAGTACCAACAGCAAAATTGCCCTGGGCGTATTTGCCTTCCAGCTTCTGGTCAATATTCTCTGGTCCTACGCCTTTTTTGGTTTGCAGTCGCCTCTGGCAGCATTAGTAGTAATTTCATTCCTCTGGCTTCTCATACTGCAATGCATCGTCCGGTTCTGGTACATCCGCAAAGAGGCTGCTCTGCTTCTCGTTCCTTATATCGTCTGGGTAAGCTTTGCTGCTTTTCTTAATTACACTATCTGGAGGCTAAATTCGTGATATTGCAGCCTTTCTTAGCCTACTTGTTCCGATCGATTCAAATATAAAAAAAAGCATTCGATATTAGGGTGGTCCCTGGACAATGCAAGAAAGAATTATTCCAATACTAACCATCATGATTTCACTGGCAGTGGCGTCAGTCGCTCCTGCAGCATCTCATAATCTTGTTTCTGATGGTTTTACCAAATCCAATTCATCCTATAATAATTCAGCTCTCTCTTTTATAAGCGAGAGCAGTATATCCAGCGCTCCCGTGGACCTTGCGCCGGGAAGCGGTTACTATTCATCTCATCCTTTTGCCCTTGGCGGAGGAATTGGCAGCCGGACCGAGCTTTCCAATGCAAATTCAGCTGCATCCATGAGTCACGAGGTTGGCTTTGCCCAGGGTGTTTCTGGCAAGAGGGAATATACTGCCACTTCTCGCAACATGCAGAGTGAATATGAAAATATAAACTATGCCACAACTCAGATGCAGATCGATGAAACCGTTACGAGTGGCAAGGTGCAAATCGGCGTACTTTCGGGAGTCGACGGTCATGCCTGGAAGAATCCGGCAATAGAGATTGAAGAGGAATACATTGGTACATATCATATAACCGAAAATTTTGCCATCAACAACAGCTACTCGAAAAAGAGGGCCTTTGATGGCTGGCTGAATTGCTGTGGGGAAAGTTATGATATTTATCTTTCCAAGCCGGTGCTTCTGCGCGCTGATGATGTCTTTAATTGCCAAAGATGCCATCAAAGATCTCCTGGAATGGGCGTGGAATAAATGCTCTTGGA
>JAQTYS010000092.1 GCA_028688175.1 Methanothrix sp.
AGCCCAATCTTCCATGTATGGTATATTAGGGAATACATGTATATAAAAATTTCCCTTCGAAAGTAGTTTATGATAGTGATATATCAAAAATTAGATTGAATTATGCCCTAAATTCGCGGAGTTAAGGATCTAAGAATAGAATTGCTAATGATGAGTCTATCAACCATGATGTGTATGCATCTCGCGACATTGCGGACACCAGCCAAATCCGCAATATACCCATTAAGCATTCACAACCTGCCAAGCTGCTGGATTATCATGCATCCCTGATTCTATTGCCCAAGGATATATCTGCTATCAGAGAGATTAAACATTTGTGGGTCTCTACAAACTTTAGAGTCGGAGATATCGCAAAAGAGGTGGGCTATTCTCCATTAGTGGTGGATTCACTTATTAAGCAACTTATTATAAGAGGAGAACTAATTTCTCGTGGCAAATAGAGCTTACTGCAGAAGAAATGCATAATTGCGGATTTTCGCAGTAACAAAATGCTGCGAACTATCTCAATTTATTATTGTTATTTGTGTGATTCGAAAACCTAGTTAGCCTCAGAGACAATCCTCTCGTCATGAAAGGGTTCGTACTGTTGTGGACTTTCCTTGCTCGGCATCTGGCTTTCTCTGGGCAAAGCAATAGAGCTGGCCGGGGCCAGGAGCAAGTGGAAGATGATGCTGCCCAGCAAATAGAGCTTCCCCCAGAACTCTTCAAAGACCTGTCAATACCGATAAATTAATATCATCAGCAGAGCTATAAAATGTAAGGTGAATTGAAAGCCTATGTCCACGGCAAAGATTGATGAAAAGTGTAGGATCGTTCTCCCTACCGATTTGATCGCCAGGCTTAAAATGAACCCTGGTGACGAGTTTGTCATAGGCGAAGCCACAAGCAACTCGATACTCCTGAAAAAGAAGGATCTACGAACCATATTGGAAGGCGTTATAAAAGAGGCCCGGAAGGTGGATCTCGATAAGCTTGAGAAGGATGTCGAGGAAGAGGGCAACAGAATTGCGCGAGAGAAGTACAAGATTTTTGCTGGACACTAACGTTTTCATTGCCGCCGCAAAAAGAGGATGGACAAGGACCACGGATCTGGTCTTAAGGCTTGTTGATGGCGGAGTGGATCTCATCGCCAATGAAGCCCTCATCGGTGAGTACAGGAAGTATGCCTGCGAACTTGGCGATTACAGTGCAGGTGGAATCCTGATCTCAAATGACCGGCATTTTGACAAGATCAAGGAGGCAAGGATAATTGAGGTCTGGACGATCTCGGAAGCTATTGCCAAAATGCTTTGAATTACAGATGATCACCGTTTTTTACCTCCCACTTTGAGATGAAGAAATAAAAGATAGTTCTGAGAGTGAGCAGGTAGAATTCATGCGCGGAAAAATCCGATCAGGCCTCGGTCAGTCCCAGTACTTCCTCACCCGGGAGGGCTACAGCCGCCAGTTTGTGGAAAAACTCGGCTTCATCCCCTTCCCCCGCACCCTGAATGTGCAGCTCAACGAGCCCTTCCCAGCGGAGCCAGAGGCAAACAGAATCTAGGGCATCTCTGAGGAGGGCTGCAGCTTTAGCAAGTGTAGGTGCTACCGCATCAAGCTGAACGGAATCGACGCTGCGGTAGTCCGCTAAGAGGAGCCGCTATCCTCCTTAGTTGATCGAGGTCATAGCGCCCGTGAAGCTGCGGGCTGTGGGGCTGGAAGACGACGATCCTTTTGGAATCGAAAACTAAGATAGTAATATCTAGTTTGACATCAGAGACGATAATCAGGTGATGAAAACGGTTCGTGCTGTTGTGGACTCCCGAGCTTTCGGTCCTGGCCCTCATTAAAGTCGATAAAGACCATCAAGGCCCTTTCATAAAGCGCTCTTTAGCCGTGGAACTCTACCGCGAAGGCAGACTCTCCCTAGGTAAGGCCGCGGAGCTGGCCGGGACCAAGAGCAAATGGGAGATGCTGATGCTGCTTCGCGAGAGGGGAGTCCCTCTGGACTATACGGCTGATGATGCCGAAAAGGATTTTAAGACGCTGAAATCAGTTCTGGAAAGATAATTGCCGTTCACATTAGAGATGTAGATATACAAGATCGACCATTAGATGGATTGATGATGGCCCTGAAATACCGTGTAATAATTAAAAAAGATCCAGAAGAGGGTGTTTATATCGCTTCAGTACCTACCCTTCCGGGATGCAATACCTTTGGAAATAGTGTTGAAGAAGCTGTCGAGATGGCAAAAGAGGCCATCGAGGTGTATATCGAAACTTTGCAGGACCTGGGAAAAGAAATCCCAACAGAAGAAGGAACATTTGAGTATACCGTTGTAGTTGAAGCTCATGCCTAAGTTACCATCCATCTCCCCTCAAGAACTTGCAAAGGCTTTGGAGAAGGATGGGTTTGCTTTAATAAGAATTAGGGGTAGCCATCACACATATTATAATGACGAGAAAGAATTAGTTACTGTAATTCCATTCCACGGCTATGATGTGCCCAAAAGGCTCTTGTGCAAAATTCTTAAAGAAGCAGATATAAGTCGAGACGAACTGCAAGATCTTCTCTAATGCAAAAATGATTTGGTGTCATGCACGGAAAAATCTTATCAGGCCTCGGTCAGGCCCAGTACTTCCTCACCCGGGAGGGCTACAGCCGCCAATTCCTGGAGCGCTTGGGCTTCGTCCCCTTCCCCGGCACCCTGAATGTGCTGCTCAACGAGCCCTTCCCAGCGGAACAGCAGGCGATCAAAATCGAGGGCTTCTCCGAGGAGGGCCGCAGCTTTGGCGAGTGCAGATGCTACCGCATCAAGCTGAACGGAATCGAGGCTGCGGTGGTCCGGCCCGAGAGGAGCCGCTATCCACCGGAGTTGATCGAGGTCATAGCGCCCGTGAAGCTGCGGGCTTTAGGACTGGATGATGGCGATACTGCAGAGATAACAGTAAATAGCATAAGTCAGGAACTTAAGTGCAGAAACCAATAATGGAGGACCCCATATGAGAAATATTGAGACTATTTTGTTAATAGCCTCTGTGGTTGCTCTTCTTGCAGTATCTTCAGTTGGTTGGGCTGCGACCTCAGATGGAAACGAAAGTAGTGCATATGTATTAGAACCGGAAGCAAGCGAAGATTTAATCGCCTTTGTGAATGAAGCCAGAGACTTCGTTATAGAACAAGATAAAGATAAGGCCATTGAAATCTTCAATGATCCAAAGGGGGAATTTGTAAGAGGTGGACATTATATAATTGCCTACGACTTCAATGGAACCTGTTTAGCTCATCCATACGAGCCTTCAATGATCGGTAAAAACGTGCTGGATGTGACCGATTCCAATGGAGTTGCCTTTAAGAGAAACATGCGCGAGGTGGCAAAAAGGGGTAGCGGATTTGCGTACTACATCTGGCCTAATCCTTCACATTCCTATGCAGAGGAGCTCAAGATAACCTATGTTCTCAAGGTAGACGAAGAAATGTGGTTAGCAGCAGGAACTTACCTGAGCGTGCATACTCCAATCTTTCGTAACGAGTCCAAAGAGGATCTTGTATCCTACGTAGAGGGCGCAAGAAGCTTCGCCCTAAATACATCCAAAGAAGAAGCAGTTAAGACCTTCAACGATATTAATAGTAGTTATGTCTTAGGAAACCGCTACATCATAGCCTATGACTTTGCCGGTAACTGCCTGGTACATCCCATACGGCCAGAATTAATTGGGAAAAACAGGATTGACGCTAAAGATCCCAACGGCGTTGAACAGGTTCGAGATATGATAGCTTTAGCCCAAAACGGTGATGGATTCACTTATTACCTCTATCCAGATCCCGCAGAGAACATGACACAAGGATTCAAGTTAAGCTATATCACGAAAGTGGATGATACCTGGTGGTTAGGAGCAGGGACCTACGCCTAGCGAATGATTGTGGCTTAATTGGATCGCCACCATCCATTTTTACCTCCGATATTAAGCATGCCTGCTCACAAACAGATCTCCATAGATCTCCTCCTGCTCCAGCCATACCTGCTTTCTCTGGGCCATAAAGAGCAGAGAGACGTAGTTGGTAACCCCATCCTCAGTCTTGCTGTTTTTGCTGTTTATCTCCTGGAAGGTGACGGTATTGCTCTCCATGAACATGTCGTCTAAGATGGGGCCGAGCGCTTTGATTCGATCCTCGATCCCCTCATCGTGGGAGACATCCAGGGTTTTTTCCTCGGTGCTGGGCCACCTCTCCCGCATGGCCTTCCTTCTGCCAACTAATTCCGCTTTTTTCAGCTCTGAAATCAGTTCATCTAACGTTACAGGTCGCTTGGTGTGCCGACGTACCGGCGGACGGGGCAGATTCTCTTCAATCTCCTCTTCCGGTTCATCCAAAATCTCCTCGATCTCCGGCTCTGGCTCTTCCTCTTTTTGCTCTTCCATGGAGTCGGACTTCATGCGCAAAAGGATGCTGGCGTAAAGCAGAGTTCGGGCGGGAATGCGCAGATCCCTCTTCTCCAGGGAGTCTATGTACTGCAAGAACTTCTCGGTGGCCATGGCGATATCGATCTTCCAGGGATCGATCTCTCCCCTCTTGGCCAGCTCCACCAAAACCTCAGCAGGCTCCCCGAATTCGAATTCAGGGATATCTTCCGCTTTCGAATCGGAGGTGGAACTGGCTTGGGGTGTTTCCTGTGAATCCTGGATAGATGGATCGTCGCTCATTTTCGCCTCAGCTTGTGCAGATACCGGTCACAGTGGTGATGTTGTTCTCCTGCATGGTCACGCCCAGGGTGTACTTGGACTGCAGTATCATTGGCTTTCGTAAGGATACTACTATGAACTGAGCCTTGGAAGAGATCTTTTTGATCAGTTTAGCTACTCGTTCCACATTGGCTCCATCCAGGAACATATCGATCTCATCCATGGCATAGAAGGGAGCAGGTCGGTACATCTGAATGGAGAATATGAATGAGAGTGCCGTCAGGCTCTTCTCTCCGCCGGACATGGCCTCCAGGCGGTGCAGGGACTTCCCAGCAGGCCGGGCCTTGATGGTCATGCCGGCTGCCAGGGGATCTTCTGGATTTTCCAGGACCAGATCACCCTCACCCTTGGAAAGCTCCTGGAAGATCTGCTTGAAGTTCTTGTTGATCTCGGTGAAGCTGGCCAGGAATGCCTCCCTCTTCATTTGATCGTACTTTTCCAGCTTATCGATGATCGCCTCGCGCTCCTCTGAGAGAGTGGTCCTTCTCTCTGCCAGGAAGTCGTAGCGCGTCTTGACATGATCATATTCCTGGATAGCCATCATATTCACCGGCTCCAGGTCCCGCATGGCCTGCTCCAGGGCTTTGATCTTCTCGGCTACAGCCATGCTGTTGGGCGGCTCCTGGGAGGAGTCGACTCCTCGGCTCTCAATTTGTGTGCGAAGATCATTGACTTTGGAGAGGATGGCATCTCTTGCATAGCTCGTAGCATTCTTGCGGGCCTCAATTCTGTCTCTCTCCCTCTCTGCCTGGTCTATCTCTCTTTGCAGGGCCAGCGTCTTTTCGAGAAGCTCTCCACGCACTCCCTTCAAGCCGTGCAGCTCTCCTTCAATCTCCGCCTCACGCCCCTGGGATAGGGAAAGCAACTCATTCAGCTCAACAATTTGCATAGCTGCTACATCTTTTCTGGCCAGAGCCTCCGCCTTCTGGCCGTCTAATGATTCTCTTCTGGCCGCAATCTCCGCCAGCTTCTCTTTGCCGCTCTCTTCCCTGATCTTGTCCTTGAGAATTTCGGCATCAATGCCGGTCAGCCTATCTTGCAGACGCTTGATCTCCAGGCTGGCAGCGTCAGCTTTCTTGTTCAGTCCGGGAATTTCCGAGCCCTTCAGCTCGCTATCCAGTCCGTCGATCTTCTGCTGCACATCGGCCAATGTCTCTTCCGAGATCCTGATATCGCCCTCCAAAAGGCCAAGCTGCTCCTTAAAGCTGATAGACTCGCCTTCCATGGCCAGCAGACGCTCGCGCTTTTCTAAAATCGACTTATCCAGGCGCGGACGGGAGGATACAATCTCGTCTATCTGGAAGGTCTTCTTGGATATGACCCGGTTTAACTCCTCCACCTCCCGAGAGAGGCGGGATATCTGCTCTTCTATTCGATCCAGCTTATCAAGCCTGGTGCTGCGCTCGCTTTCGGCATTGGCGATCTTCTCAGACAGCTCTAGGAGCCGGGTCTTCTCTTCCGCCGCAAACTTCATCTTGGAACGATAGTGTCCGCCGGTCATGGCTCCTGACTTCTCGACCAAGTCCCCTTCCAATGTGACCATACGATACCGACCCATGAGCGGACGGGCAAAAGTGAGGCTCTCTACCACCAGAGTATCCCGGAAGACATACCAGAACGCGCCCAGGAACTTGGCATCGAAGTCTACCAGGTTGAGAGCATAATCTACCACACCGGCATGATTGGGTCGGGCGGAGAGACTGCCTCTGTCCAGTTTGTTCAAAGGCAAAAAGGTAGCCCGCCCGATCTGTGATCTCTTGAGATACTCAATGGCAGCAGAGGCATCCAGATCATTGTCGGCCACGATGCTCTGCAGGCGCGCTCCCGCCGCCACCTCGAGAGCCGAAGAGTAGCGCGACGCCACATTACCTAGCTCTGCTATGGTTCCGTAAAGTCCTTGCAGCATCTGCCTTTTGATAGCCGATCGAATCGCTTCCACCGCCCGGCTGTATCCCGCTTTATCCTCGGCGGCCCTCATGCGCCCATCGCTCTTGGCAAACTCTCCCTGCAGCCTTTGCAGCTCTCTTTCCGCCTCGGTGATCTCCCGGCGCAGCCGCAGGCGCCCGCTCTCCAGGTCATCCCGGTCCCGCTCCATCTCCATGGCCTTGCTGTTGAAGGCTGCCAGCTCCGCTTTCAGCTTTTCCGTCTCATGATCAAGGCCGGCGAGCTTATCAAGCGCCTCTTTGATGCCAGAGGAAAGCTCCTCTCTTTCCAGGCCGCCTCGCCTGGTGGCATCCAGCAGCCTGTCCCTCTCCCTAACCAGGTCGCCTAGCTTTGATTTGGCCTCCTCACGAATCAGCCGAACGCGAGAGAGCTCATCCCGAAGCCTGGAGAATTTTGCATCCGCCTGGGACAAGCTGGCCATTGCATCTGCCTGCTCTCCCATCTGATCATCCAGTTCCCCTCGCAGGCTGGCGCCGCGCAGTGCCGCGTCTCTGATCTTTTCTGATAACGATTCCAGCTCGGCTGATAGGCTGCTCATCTGGATGAAGCAGCTCTTTTGCTGCCCGTCCATCTCAGAGATGGCCTTTTCCGTCATCTCGATGCGGGCGGCCTCACGAGAGATCTCCCCTTTCAGCTCCTCGATCCTGCGTTTAACAGAGATCTGCTCATCCTCTCCTTTGTGGGTGATCTCCGAGCTTATGGACTGCAGCTTCTCATCAAGTGCCAAGAGCTCTGTTTTCTTGCTCTCCGATCGCTCCAGAAGCGTCTGATTCTTAACATCAAGAGATTTGATCTCATCATCCAGACCGGCCAGTTCCATTGATGCCTCTTTGAGCCTGGCCAGAAGCAGAAAAGCCTCCTGTCTGGAAAGCTCCTCCCGGTGCGCCTGGTAGGAGTGAGCACGATCCCGCTCTGCCTTGAGCCTGGCAAGTTGGGCGGCAACCTCTTCCAGGATCACATCAACGCGACCGATGCGCTCACGCACCACATCCAGCTCCTCCATAGCCTTCTTCTTCTTCTCATCAAACTCAGCGACACCGGCGATCTCATCTATGATCTTTCGGCGCTCTACCGCTGTCATCTCGATGATGCGCGTAACATCACCCTGCATGACTATGTTGTAGCTCTCCGGGGTTATGCCTGCCTTGGCCAGCAGATCGAGCAATTCCGCCTGGCCGCAGGTCTTTCCATTAAAATAATAAGAAGAAGCATATTTGTCACCTTTGACCTTTATCTTCCTGGAGACCTCAATTAGATCCAAATCCAGGGGAAAGAGGCGGCTGGTATTGTCGAGCTTTACGGTAACCTGGGCAAAATCCGGATTCTTGCCGTTATCTCCCCGGTAGATAAGATCGGGCAGCCTTTCCGCCCGCATGGCTCGCGAGCTGGAAAGGCAGAGAGCAAAGAGCAGAGCATCAACGATATTGGACTTGCCGCTACCGTTAGGCCCGGTAACGGTCACAAAATCGTTCTTCAGAGGAACCCGGACGCTCTTGCCGAATGACTTGAAGTTCTTGAGTTCGACCTCTTTAATATGCAAAGGTTACCTCCGCTTTTATCATTCTTCTTCGCAATCTGCCGTCTTATGGGTGTTGAAAGTTTCGCTCCATTTCCCGCAATACTTTAACTTAAGTATGTATTCGAGGAAGTATATATTGCTTTCCCAGTTGAGGCAGATTCTTAGGCTTGGCGGCATCATCTCTATCCGCCTGATTCGGTGCAAATAATTTCACCAGACTCAGGATCTTCAAAACACAAATCCTGTGTTCCCGGACTTTGTGATCCTTTTGCTTCCATTCCACCATTGGATTGAGAGGGCTTTCCAGAAGAGTCTATGCAGACGATCTCCCCTGTTATTGGATCTGCATAGCATCCGCCTTCCGAGCCTTCAGAGATATGACCTGGATTCGACTTCTGATCATTCCCCTCTCCAGATGTCTTGCCGGAGGAAGAGGATGCAACCACCTGACCGTTACCTACCTCAACCTGCTGGCCGGATTCGAGTATGAAGGAAGCATGATTGCCATCAGTGGGTTGGACCTGTATAGGGTATTGGTAAGCGTCCACATGGCTCATTCCGCTCGTCGGATCGTAGGCTACGCCAAAGGCGTTCTTGCCCTGTGAAGATAGAATAACCGTAGGAGTTTCGATATCCATGGCTACCTGATCATTGATAACCTCGATCCGAATGGGGCCTTGCATAAGCTCCAATTTAATATCCACGAGTGAGCCTGATGTAAAGTTAGATTGAGAGATATCAAAAGAAGAGGTGTAGGTTGGGGTCTTCACTTGACAAAATACGCCAAATATCGAAACATAATTAACAAGGTTATATTGTATAATAGCTGGCCAATTGGCAAAATCAGTATCTCCGTAAATTAGTTGTATCAATCCTATTTTATATAGGGTCTTTTCACAGATCGCATTGATAACTGCCTCATCGCTCTTCCCTAGCTCAAATGTAGTTTGTCCACCGGCTTTTAGTGTAGATACACCTTGAGAGCTGGTAATCTCGATCTCTACCTTACCTGCGGATATTGGTGTTGATGCCGATCCAAAAGGTAAGGGTGGTGCATTATCAGGTGGGCTAATTGCCTCTTTGTGGCCTGTCCACTGCCAATTTTTGCCCGAATAATTCCATCCGGAATACATATTTCCAGTAAAATTAGAGCATTCATTTTCGTTATTTTGCAGTTGAATATTAAATGTCCCTTCTTCTCCATCTAGGGACCATTTCCCAATTAAGTTATTTGCGACGTTTCCTGCAAAATATGAATTAAAAATTTTTCCTTCTTTTCCTAAAGTGCCTTTTGCGCCGCACTCATTCATCTGGATCGACATATTCATCATGTCAATATGGTCCGTGAGCTCGCCGTTCTCAAAGAGTTGTCTTTCCGTTGTCCATTGACCATCCATATCAGCACAATCGCAGTAAGGTTTGAATCCTGAGGCAGGATTACATGCCAGAGCCATAAGCAAGATGGGAAAAATTAGCACAACGTATCTCATATCATCAAATTGTTCCATTGCTCTTTCCCAGAATCACATTGGAGCTGGTGCCGTTTCCTGAGGTTACCCGAATGTCCGTAGATTGATAGTTTTCCTGCACAGAAGCATCCTTGGACCTCTTATTCATCAGCTGGTTTATCTGCTGATCAATCTCGGAGATGAGTGAGAAGACCGC
>JAQTYS010000093.1 GCA_028688175.1 Methanothrix sp.
AGGAAAGCCATGCTTGCACAGGCCGGTCTCGACCTTACCGTGACTGACGATTCAAAAATTGATAAGAGCTTGCTGCAGGTGGCAAATCCCGATATAGGAGGCAATGCTACACTTTACTGCCCGGCAAACCCAGAGACAAAGGAGAATCTCTACAATCTTATTGAAACGCTCATCGACGACTATAAGGCCGATGGCATTGTGCTCTATAATTTCGGCTTCCAGGATGAGAACTATTGCTACTGTAATATCTGCAAGGAGAAGTTCTATCAGGATACGGGAATCGACCTTAGTAAAGCCAATATCAATAGCTACAACCAGGAGAGATGGACGCAGTGGAAGCAAGATCAGCTCATAGAGATTGTAAATTATGCCCGAAATATAACCTCCGATTTAGGTCCTGTGAAGCTTGGTGCGGCTTTTGATAATCCTGCCGATCGCAGCCGCGGCTACAACTTTGCCGAGATCTCAAAGATAACTGACTTTTCCATAATTGCGTCCCTTTCCGCTCAGGATGCGGGGCAGGTTTGCCTTCTCAGCAAGAAGCCGGTTTATGTCCGTTTGAGTGACGATTATCTGGGTTATGTTCTCTCCACCCTGAATGTGGAGGGCGCAGTGAAATATATCGAGGACCTGGTAAAATCCGGCTCAGCAGGGGTTGCTTTCGAGTATAACGTCGTTCATACACCTATTTGGGCGGAACTGCAACCGGCATCAAAGGCTTCTCAATGGTTGTTGGGCCAATTGGGCGGAAAGACTCTCGCTATAGGAAATGTCTCCTGGAAATGCGATGCAAGAGTAGCAGCAAACAGCAGCTTTGAGATGGCGGAAAAGATAAGCCGGTACTGGAAAAGCTCGCCGGGCGTTGTAATTGTAGGCGAAAATTATAGCGCGGCTATCATTGCTGCGCCAATTGCCTCTTATCTGAATTGGCCATTGCTCTTTGTTAGCAGCATGCTGCCCAATGAGACAGTAGCTGCCCTTTCACGCCTGGGTGCGAAAGAAGCCGTATTCGTAGGTCCCATCTCGCCAATGGTGAGGCAGAACCTCAGTGGGATGAATATCACTCTGCTGGAAGGAAGCTCGGAATTTCTCAGCCGGGAGATGCTTAAAAGAGGAGATCATCCCAATATGGTTGTCTTTACCAACTCTCATGATCTCTCGCTTCTACCACCCGTGTCAAATCCTGTGGTAAAGAGAACACTTGTTAACGATCTGCTGATAAGAACCGAGATGAGCCCAAGCCAAGTGCCGGCTGAGGAGCTGGGCGAGATTGTAAGGCTCAACATAACCATGAGCAATACCGGCAAAGAGACGCTGAAGGGTGTGCGATTGTTGGATGTCTTCCCCATGGGGCGGTTCATAAAATGGCCGCGACCGCAAATAGGAGAGGCAAATATTACCGATCCTTATAGCGGCCTGCCCTCGGATGCCATAAATGCATTCCTCAACGGTTCTATGCTTCGCTGGAATATGAACCGGCTTGAGCCAGGCAAGTCTGCCAGCCTGAATGTAGAAGTAGAACTGCTCTACCCCATGGACTCCGGCTGGAAAGAAAGATTGGACACTGGAGCTACAGCCGCGTACGAGGGATTTTCCTATAACCATACCATTCAGAATCTGGATGACGGGCCGGTAATCAACCTGACCTATCCCACCTGGATCTACTCCGGCAGAACGAACATCAGCTGGAACCTCGACCGGGAAGCGAGTTACACCGCCCTGAATCTCTACAGCCCTGATAAACGGTCCGGAAGCATCAGAATCACAGATATCAATCCTGATAAATTTTATGAAGTGAGAGTGCAGATGCTAACTCCCGGCAAGTGGATTTTCAATATCGAGGCTGGAAATGGTTATGCTCATACTACCAAGAACTACACCATCGATGTTCGCTCCAATATTGAAGCTATGAATATTACTTCATTCAGCCACACGAAAGTCCCCCGGCTATCACTGGTTGCAGCTGCCGGCGCTGCCGCTCGCCAGGCAATTCTGCTGGATGTGGCCAAGGACCCGCAGCAAATCGATCCATTGATCGAGGAGCAAGCATTGAGGCAGAAGGTTGAAGATCTCAAGCTATCACCTCGCTATCTGATGGTCGTGGGCGATCCAGGATCGCTTCCCTTTATGTCCACCGGCCAAATTCAGAGGCTATCGGATGTCATGGAGTACGAGATCTACAGGGACTATCAACTGCCCATGAATGAAAATAATTACAGCAGTGTAGCCGTAGGTCGAATCATGGGGCTTTCAGTTTACGATGCTTCTCAGCTTCTAGCTCGTACCCTGGCCTATGATCGATTGAATGGGTCCTGGAAGAACAATGCTCTGGTTGTATCTTCGCCGCCCCTCTCTTTCCCGCAGGCTCCTATAGCAATGAGAATCAGAGACTATTTGGTAGATGCGGGACTGCAAGTCAAGGACCTGCGCTATGAGGAAGCCAACAACCAGCAGGTCATATCGGGGATGAATAACGGCCAGAACATTGTGAATTTTGATCATCACGGAAATGAAAACGCATGGCAGTTGTCGGATTGGTCGATGATGGACTCAACGCTTACAGGAACTGATGTAAAAGAGCTGACTCTTTCGCCCCAGACAACCACCTCAAGCGCCTGCGTTACTGCAAACCTCAAGGGATACTATCTCAATGTAACCGGCACCAGGATGTACATTCCCATGAACCTGGAGGACTCCATTGCTCTGGCCTTCATAAGAGCCGGGTCAGTTAACTATATCGGGGAGTCAGCTCTATCCTGGATATTTATTTCAGATGATTTATTAAAGAAGTTTTATCAATCTCTGGTCTTTGAGAATGCCACCGTTGGAGAGGCTGCTCTTGATGCAGATAACCTCTACCGATTGAAGTTTTTGGGTGCTGGGAACATCAAAGAGATCTCCAATTACGATGAGTCTTTGCCTGAGTGGGACACATCAGTCTCCGAGATGCTCAATCAGACGGCATACATGGCTGTCATTCTGGGTGATCCCAGCTTCCGGCCGACCTTGGGAAAGACTCCCACTCGCCCCTACAGCACAGTGCTGGAAACTGAAAACACCACAGGAATGAACAAAAGCATAATCAAGGCATCCGTAACGCCGATAAACGAGAGCGCAACCGACTGGATCTACTGGATCGAGACGGATAGCACCAGCGGCGATCTCAATCTCAACGCACCGCCCGCCATCATCGGCGAGGTATTGCTGCCTAAAGATGCAGACAAGATCGTCGTTAAGGAAAACGGTCTTTCGGTATGGCATGATGAATATACCCTTGGCGAAAACAAAAAGGTGATGTGGCCCATATTACGACCCAGGCTTGCTGAGGAGAGGAGCTTTGAGATCGAGTATGTGATCATCCCCGGCCAAGTTCAGCGCATCAATATAACAGCAGGCTGGAATGCCATAGCCGTATACCTCAAGCCGAAAGATGCAACTGCCTCCAAATACCTGGCGAATAAGCCCTATCGGAGCATATTCTCCATTGCCGGCGAAGGGTGGGACTTTGGCATGAAGGATGGGGGCATGATCAATGTGACCAGGTTTTCGCCAGGTGAGGGCTACCTCATCGACAGCGCCAACAATTTCACCATAGAAATATCCGGCAAACCGGTCGATCTGCCTTATCGCCTCAATCTGCATGCCGGATGGAATATGGTTGGCCTTCCGGTGAACAAGACCATTGATTTGAACAATATAACCGTGAATGCCGAACATAAGAGGTACAAGTATCAGGAAGCAGTGACGAAAGGCCTGGTCTCGGCTTTCGTCTGGAAATATGAGGGACAGGGTTGGACCCACCTAGGAGAGAATGAGACTATGGTACCGGGAATGGCCTATCTTTTCGAGGCAATGGACGAGGCTAAGCTGGAGTTCCGCTGAAAGCAAGAACAGCAGAACTTGGAAGAGGCTCTATGAATCAGGTTGTCTATAGCATAGGTGTTTTTGCACCGATTACACCTTCCGAGCCTCTTCCCCCATTACCCGTGGCTCGCTGGTGATCGTGGAGGGCCGGGCGCCGGTGGTCGGGCAATGGCACAGCATCTGCTTCACGGATCGCCGGCTGCTGCCATCGCCGGTCTACTGATCCGCGCCCGGGGGCAATAGTAGTAGCTACGCACAGTAAGCAGTGGCATGTGGGCCAGGTGGTAGATGTAACTCTAGAGCTGCCCGCGTCGGGAAGCGAGAAGAATGAACTGGATTGAGATAGTGTCTCTATTGGCCAGTTTTGCCTCAATTGCAGCCTTTCTGCTGTTTATCTATTTCAGCCTGACCTTGTGGCTGAAGAAAAGAGAGCTATCCAAGAGGATTGTCTCCCTGGAGGGCGGCAAAGCAGGTCTGTCCGAGAGGCCGGTGGCCATGGTGATTGGTGCAGGAAAGGACATAATCGCCACTGTAGATATATTTCTCAAGGAGCATGGCTGGGAAGATGTTCCAGTCATCGCCTGGAAGAGCGGTGGCAAATGGCTTGAGCCCAAAGATTATCGTGAAGCTATGATAAATATCAACGAGCTGAAGGATCAGGCCATGAAGGCAGGGGCGACTGAAGTTCTGCTCTTTTACGCCGGGCCGCTTGACCTGGCAATATATGTTGGCGCAAGACTGCAAAACTGGGTTGCCGTGAAGGTCTTCCAGCTTCAGGGAAAGGATGGAGAGGATCTCTACAGATGCACAATCACGCTGGAGAAAGATGCGGCAGGAATGGAGAGATTGGCGGAGCAGTTAGTCAAAAAGCTTTAAATGTAGAGGGATTGACATGGATGAAAACTCTCGCCAGAGTGCTTGGATGCCGGATCTCATCCCAGCCAGTATGGTCAGCGACTATGCCTACTGTCCCAGGCAGTGCTACATCAGATGGAACGAAGGAGAGTTCCAGGAATGCGAGGATGCCGCCAATTCCGCCGATAATTTTGGCAGCTCCGATAGTCCGGATTCAATTTCCATAGCCGGTGCCGGCAGGACTGTTTACCTCTCCGCCCCGAAGCTGGGCCTCACCAGCCGCATCAATCTCATGGAAGGGCAGGGTGGAGCCAGGGATGTTATGCCCGTCCTTGTGAAGAAAGGCGAAGCTACTGGCCTTTCCGGAGAGGTTTACGAGTCCGACCGGGTGCGCCTCTGCGCCCAGGCTTTGGTGCTCCGGGAGAATGGCTTTCTCTGCGAGGCTGGCCTGGCCTATTTTTGCAAGTCGAGGAAGAGCGTGCCTGTCCATTTCGATGAGCCCCTGATTGCGCGGACTGAGGAGATAATTGCCGGGATCAAGGCAATGGCCGCGGACAGAAGGATGCCTCTGCCGCTCCTCGACAGCCCCAAGTGCAACCGCTGCACCTTCGGAGGCATTTGTCTGCCGGATGAGGTCAATTTTCTCCGGGAGCAGAAGGCAGGAAAAAGCGGTGCCGTTGAGAGCAAGAATGGAAGTGAAGATAAAAAGGAGTTGAGGATGCTGCTTGCCTCCAGGGATGACCAGGTTCCTGTTTACGTCCTCGACCAGGGGTCCACAGTGCACAAGAGGGGCGACTGCCTGGAGATCAGGTCAAGGGAGGGAAAGGTTGGGACAGTGAGGATGATTGAAGTCTCGCAGCTCTGCCTCTACGGCGGGGTGGAGATCTCAACTCCTGCCGTTGTGGAGCTGCTGCAGCGGGGCATTCCCGTTCTGCACTTCACCCCTGGGGGATGGGTTGAGGGTATCTGCCTCGGCCACACCAGCAAGAACATCGACCTGAGAATCCAGCAGTATGAGTGGTCCAGAGATAGAGAAAAGTCGCTGGCTCTGGCGAGAGGCATGATCTCAGGCAAGATCAGAAACTGCAGGATTCTCCTGCGCAGGAATGACGAGCAAATACCTGCAGAGACCTTGGAGAGGCTGGCAGAGTATGCCTGCCAGGCGGAGAGGGCCGAGAGCTTGCAGACGCTGCTGGGGGTGGAGGGCGCGGCAGCCGAGCTTTACTTTTCCAGGCTGGGGTGGCTTCTCAAGACCGGCGATGATCAACTGTCCTTCCAGGGCAGAAACCGCCGACCTCCGAGAGATCCGGTCAATGCCGTAATGTCATATCTGTACGGCATCCTGGCCAAGGAGTGCTTCGTTACCCTGCTGGCTGTGGGATTTGAGCCCTACCTGGGCTTCTATCACCAACCAAAGTACGGCCGACCGGCCCTGGCCCTAGATCTCATGGAGGAATTCCGGCCGCTCATAGCTGATTCCACAATGGTATCGCTCTTTAACAACAAGGAGCTGACAGTCAAGGACTTTGTGATAACCGAAGAGGGAGTCATGATAGGTCGATATGCGAAGCGTAAGGTCGTGGCCGGATATGAAAGGAGGATGGACGCCAATATCACTCACCCGCTCTTTGGATACAAAATCAGCTACAGGAGAATCCTG
This sequence comes from Methanothrix sp., assembly GCA_028688175.1. Lineage (GTDB taxonomy): Archaea > Halobacteriota > Methanosarcinia > Methanotrichales > Methanotrichaceae > Methanothrix. Next base: position 6,380 of record JAQTYS010000093.1, read on the forward strand.
GAGGTGCAGTCGCGCATTTTAGCCAGAGTCCTGTCCGGGGAGATTAAGGAGTATACGGCATTCTGCACAAGGTGATCTGCATGAGTGGGCTGCAGAGCTATGTGGTAAGCTACGACATAATGGAGCCGAGAAGGCTCGTAGAGGTTCATAAGACCATGATGGGCTACGGCCAGCCGCTTCACTATTCCGTCTTTCGCTGCGACCTGAATTCAAAGGGCCTGGATTCTATGGTCGCTGATCTGGATAAAATAATCAATCACAGGGAGGACAGGATAATGATCATAGACATGGGACCGGCAGAAGGCCGGGTGGGGGAGAGGATTAGGTTCCTGGGAATAAAACAGAAGTGGGAGAACCACAGAGCTAAAATCTTCTAAACCATTGGAGGGAAAGACTAAATAGAAGGAGAGCGAAACAACTGCAAAGCTCTGCAAATTAGAAACCCTGCCAAGCCGGGGCCGTCCAACAGAGGGATGGATCTGAGCCATAATCTCGTCTGTTGCCAAAGCTTTTATATGAGATCTTTTGCGAGCACCTCAATTATCCCCAAGACCCCGGGGGGTGCTCGCAGAGCCTGTCCATACTGAAAATGACCCTGAAATACAGAAATTTTAGAAGTATTTTGGGGCAAAAAGGGGAGGTGCTCGCAAATCGAGGCGAAATCCAATGCAGGCACAGGCCCAATAAGATACCCTATTTCCATTTCTGAAAAGAAGTGGCTCCATTGAAACCACCAGATGCCTTCACTGTTTCGGAGGTATGTTGCAAAATTATCATTTCCATTTCTGAAAAGAAGTGGCTCCATTGAAACACCCATTGAGCAGGGCCGGGAATAATCAGGAAAGCAAGCATATTTCCATTTCTGAAAAGAAGTGGCTCCATTGAAACCACCGAGATGTTGCAAGGAACTCCTATGCAGTCTTTATCCTATTTCCATTTCTGAAAAGAAGTGGCTCCATTGAAACCACCGAGATGTTGCAAGGAACTCCTATGCAGTCTTTATCCTATTTCCATTTCTGAAAAGAAGTGGCTCCATTGAAACACTAAGTATTGAAGCTGCTCCCCCATATACAACAATCGCCTCCATTTCCATTTCTGAAAAGAAGTGGCTCCATTGAAACCCATAATTAGCAAAGGAAATAATCATGGCTATTAAATACAGGATTTCCATTTCTGAAAAGAAGTGGCTCCATTGAAACCTTCCAGCCCCCTGATACCGTCGAAACTATCGAAAATAAACGCTCCGCATTTCCATTTCTGAAAAGAAGTGGCTCCATTGAAACCCACCGTTCACCGCTGAATCAAAGAGATACACCGAGTATTATTTCCATTTCTGAAAAGAAGTGGCTCCATTGAAACGAGAATAGTTTTGCAAATTCCTCGTCTTGCATCATTATTTCCATTTCTGAAAAGAAGTGGCTCCATTGAAACCCATTATATGTCCGTTTTTTAACAAAGATACATATCTGCCAATTTCCATTTCTGAAAAGAAGTGGCTCCATTGAAACCCAGCGTAATTGACAGCTCCGATGGGAAGAATCGTGAACATATTTCCATTTCTGAAAAGAAGTGGCTCCATTGAAACCCCTGTTCTATTCGGCATTCCAGATATCCCGGTCATAGTCATTTCCATTTCTGAAAAGAAGTGGCTCCATTGAAACAGCTTGTTGTAATCAAGCATCGCCAATAGGTTGGCAACCGAATTTCCATTTCTGAAAAGAAGTGGCTCCATTGAAACGCTTCCCAAAACCAGATAACGCATTCGCCGAGCTAGCCAATTTCCATTTCTGAAAAGAAGTGGCTCCATTGAAGCGCAGAGTTGTTTAGCATCTCCATGTCTGAAAAGACGATGCAAAACGCGGAGGGCTGATCGAGCAGGTATCTCCTTATCTCTTTGCATCAATCAACTGCACATACCTAATTTCCAAGCCTGCCCGGCGCTGAGGGCGCAGAGCTCAACCCGCGCGTTTTTCGCGCGCGGCAGACCGCCAAAAATATTGATGGTAAAAAACCAAAAAATGCTGCCGGATGCATGAAAGAGAGAAATCAATTGAATAAAATGTCTCAGGCTTCCGATTCAATCCCCTGCATCATCATCTCAGGGATTAGCTTCTCGATCTCCTGGAAATGATGAAGAGCTTCAAATCCTTTGCTGGTGGTTTTATATCTGGGAAATTCGCTCTCCAGTCGCTCAGCCAGCCCGTTTTGATGAGAGGATTCAAATAAGGTACAACAGTTCGAAAATTCAGATTGCAGGAATACACAATCTGTGTCTTATTTGCCCCCCCAGCACACATGCAAAATATTGCATAATATTTGATCTTTGAAACACAAAATATATCTACTTACAATCCTTACAGAGCTATTATGCGCAAAATCAGTGGCGAAATTGAAGTCAGGTCCGTGCCGGAGCATGGAGAAAACATTGCCCAAGAAATCAAGCCAAAAAACATGCATGTGACCGGAAAGATGTCTGCTACCAGTCGCATTCCCGTATCAAGAGCAGTGTGGGAAGAGCTATCAGGTCTTAAGAGTGCAGGAGAGACTTATGATCACCTCTTGGCAGAGATGATCGAGAGAGAAAAAAATCGGCGGTTATTTGAGGATATGGACCGCATTGAGAAAAGGGGTAAGTTTGTGGCGATGAAATGGTAAACTTCTGTGTGCTGATAGATGAAGATGCACAGGAGTTCCTGGATAAGCTATCTAAGAAAAGCAATGAGATCGTCAAAACCAAACTCCGGATTCTCGAAAGCGATCCATTTCCCGGAAAAGGCGGCGACAAAGAGCTGCTTCGATCTCCAAAGCATGATGATGTCTATAGATTGCATATTTCCCGATCATATACTGCCTTTTATCGTATTTCCCAAGATGAAAAGACTGTGAGAATTCTATGGCTCGGAACTATCGAACAGGCGCATAAAAAATACGTTCGTGTCTAATGTTCCATAACCCAGCAGCTCAAATTTCTCAATGATATCTTTGTAGTATTTCCATTTCCGAAAAGAAGTGGCCCCATTGAAGCTGTGTGATAATCAGTGTTGTAGATGTCAGGATACACATCGTCCTGATTTCCATGTCTGAAAATCCGATGCAAAACGCGGAGGGCTGATCGAGCAGGGATCTCCTTATCTCTTTGCATCAATCAACTGCACATACCAAATTTCCAAAGCCTGCCCGGCGCTGAGGGCGCAGAGTTCAATCCGCGCGTTTTTTCGCGCGCGGCAGCCCGCCAAAAGAGTAACTGGAAAACCAAAAAAATGCTGCCGGATGCATGAAAGAGAGCAGCCAATTGCGTGATCACTTTGTCCATGATTTTGAAATCGTGGGCCTAATAATAATAGTAACCTTAACTCCGCATTACGTGGGGAATAGATTTAGTTTAAGCCTTGCATCCAAATCTCGAACTTTTTTAGGAATTTCCATAATAGCGCTCTCTTTGCCATAGTCGATATGATATATTTTGCTATA
>JAQTYS010000403.1 GCA_028688175.1 Methanothrix sp.
CCATCACCCTTGTTGAACGGAAGGAAGTAAGTTCCGCTACCCACCAGCCGTGTAGTCATGTAAACCTGGTCGGTATCTACGGCGAAGTGTACCAGTGCGCCACGCTTGAAGCTGAAGATAGTCTCCCTGTAATCCCTGGCCTTATATTGGGACATGGCATGGTTGACGTTCTGGCCACTCATCGCATTCTTCAATTCTAGGGTGGCGACAGGTAAGCCATTCAGGCTGAGCACGATATCAATGGTGTTGTACTTGTCCTTGCTGCTATAGTGCACCTGACGGGTTATGATCAGACGGTTCTTGGCAGACAAAGCTATAGTCTCTGGGTTCAAGCTATGCGCAGGGGAGAAGTAAGCTAGGCGTAGTAACTTACCGTGGAACTTAAACCCATGGCGAAGTACATCCAGGGTTCCAAAGGAATCCAGGTTCTTGGCCAGCTCAGCTATGACTGCCTTCTCCAGGTCGCCTTTATAATATCGCAGCAACTCTTCCCATAATTTTGGTTGGGTATCCTTGATAAATCCAATTACATGGCTGGCGTCTATGGCAGTCTCGGGATCGAACTGGGTAGGATTGCCCTTAATGTAACCGCCATATTGCAGTAGGTAATCCTCTATGGCGTCTTCAAATGCCACTTCCCTGTGATCTACAGGCATGCAGCAACCTCCTCACGAACATCAATCTTGCCAGTTACTGCAGCCGAAATGAGTGTCTGGCGGTATTCTTCTACTCTTGCTATCTGCAAATCAATGTGGTCAATAAGTTTGTCAAACATTTTGGTGGTTTGATCTAGATATGTTGCAATTGCATTCTGTTCATTCAAAGGCGGTATGATCGTAACAAATTTCCTTAGATCGGCCTGAAAGAGATGTGGTACTCCCATGCCATCTTTCATACGTTGAATAACACTCTGTGTATAGTGGGCAGACAAAAAGTAGTACAGAAATACGCTATTATAAGCGCCCCGTGGTCTTATAACCGCAATAGAGCTATTTACAGTGGCTTTCGCTGGAAGCGCTCGTATAACATTGGTAATGCCGAGTGTGGATCCATCTTTTGCAATAAGGACATCGCCCTTCTGCAGCATGATCTCTGGCGACTCGTAGTATCTTTGTTCCGTTACATAATTTACATTATCAAAGTCGATATCATTACCCTTGATGTTTGGCGTTGACAGGAACACAAACCCATCATCAACATACTCTGAAGCCTTTAATCCCTTCCAACCGAGTCGAGCCTTAATTGAGCAATCAGCACCCAAACGACCTATAGCCCAGTGTTGTGGTATTTCACCCAACCACTCAATCCCTGAACCCTTCATGGGAACTGAGGGATCAAGCCCCTTTGTGACAGCTTGGGTAATTAGGGCTTGGCGCTTCTCCCGAAGGAGTTCAATGAGGCGCTGCTTCTTCTGTATTACCGAATCAATTACGTCAGTCTTCCTGTCCAGGTATGCTGCAATATATCTCTGTTCATCCAATGAAGGAAGAGGAGCCTTTATCTTAAGTATCTGTGACGAAGAAAGATGCTTTACCGTCGTAAAGTAAGTCAGATCGTTGATAATCTTCAAAGGCCATGGTAACAAATAGAATAGAAACCGTTTATCTAGTCCAACAAGGGAGTGAAGACAACAAAGGCGCTGGTTTAGTACAGCTTTTCCACCTTGCCACCAGCAGACGTTAAAATCGCCATCCATTCCTACCAGTAGATCACCATCGTCGATGAGGGAATGACTAGGCACTTGGCCATCGAAATATGTCTCAGTTCCGCCATCAGTTAAGTCACGAATTCTGACAAGTCGTATGCCTTCGAACGAATTGAAATGTGTAGAGTCAAAAGGGTACCCATTCTGTAGATATAAGTAGCGTTGTAGACGAACAATTTTCCAGCTAGATGGAATTGAACCTATCCAACTATTTTCGTGATCTAGGATCTGACTGGTTGTGCCTTGATATATCATCCCATCACCGCCTTGAGCATTTCCTGAATCTCGGCCTCAAGCTGGCGGATCTCCTGGTCAATAACTTCCAGCGGCCGAAGCTCCTGGTACTCATAGAAGTAGCGGGTGAAGGGAATCTCGTAACCAACCTTGGTCTTATCCTCATCGATCCAGGCATCTGGGACATGCGGCAGTACTTCACGCTTGAAGTAGGTATTGATATCCTCTTTCAGCGGCACATTCTCGGTGTCCCGCAGGCTGGTATCTGGTTCTGGGTTACCCTTGTTATCACGGCAAATTTCCGCCGTTTCATCCTGTTCGGATAGAGCAGACATCAGGGCTTTCTTCTCAGCACTAGTAGCCGATATGCCAGCCTCCCTGAGGGCCTTGTTCAAATCCTTTTCGAATGCTACCCGATCTTTATATAACTTGTTGGCATCCATGCTTTGTAGGGCTGCAATGATTGTCTGCTGAAGCTGCTGCCCTTCCTCAATTTCCTGTTGACCAGCTCTGCCTTTCTTCTTCGATGATGCCAAGTTGATGAAGAACTTATCGTCCTTCAGC
>JAQTYS010000404.1 GCA_028688175.1 Methanothrix sp.
CTTTTTTCATCATTTTAACTGTTTCAGGATGTTTTATTATTTTATCACTTGTTACAAATCCTCTGTGTTGATACGGTCTTGTACTTAATACTTTACATAATTCCTCTAAACGGCTGGTGTTTACATTTATTTCATCATCATACCACATAAAACTATCATATCCATATTTTTTATTTAAATTATCTAATTCTTTTATAACTCTTTCAGGAGAATGAAATCGAACTCTATTATACATTTCTATATCTCTTCCACAACAGAATGCACATTGATTTGGACATCCTCTTTGTGTGGTTATATTAGTTGTTAATTTATCAAATATAAAATATTTGTATGATTTTATATCTATTAAATCTGTATCAGGCAATAAAGTATCATCTATATTTTTTATCAATTTACCACTAACCCAACCTTTTTTAAATATATTTTCTGTATTTTCACCTTCACCATTAAATACTGTATCAAATTCGTTTAATATATTTATATTTTTATCTTGTATACCTTTATTTTTTAACATTGATATAACAGTTGCATGTGCTCCTCCTATAATATATTGTTTATTTGGATATAAAGATTTTAATGTTTTGAACATCTTATATGTTGAAGGGAACTGAGGAGTAGTTGTACTAAACATATAGGCATCATATTCTTTTAATTTACTTGCACTAGTTAAATAATTTTTATCTCCAGAATAGTCTATTACATCTATTTTATGTCCGTCCTTTTTTAAATGAGTAGCAACTCTTACTAATCCAGAATTATAGGCTACTCTTTCATCTATCAAAAACGGACTTGGTGGATTTATTAAGGCTAAATTCATTTTAGTTCCTGTAATTTATTTACTACATATCTAAATTGTTGTGGTTTATTTGTTTTAAACCAAAAAGCAAACCATACAGCATTCATATGAGCTGAATAGTTTCCTACTTTATGATGTTGATAACATAATGTAATTCCGTTATCTACATCCCAACGCATTCCTTTTATTCCTTTTGGTAATATATGATGTGCTTGACAATTATGTCCTGCTACTTTCTTACCACAAACTTGACAAGTCCAATTATCTCTATCTTTAACTTTTTGTCTCCATGCTTCATCTAAATTTCTTAATTCACCTTTTTTAGTTATTGTTTTTGGCATTTTAAAATGAGTAACTCTCTCCTCCATCTACTGTTATACAAGCTCCGTTAATATGTTTTGCTAAATTACTACATAAAAATGTAACTATATTTGCTATATCTTCAGGTTCACCAACAATATGATTTTTACAATCCTTTATTGTAATTTTTCCTGTATCTATATATCCGGGACATATAGTATTAAATGTAATTCCTTTAAATTTATTTGACATTGATTTCATATAAGCAATTTGTGCTGCTTTAGCTGCTGTAAACCATGGACATATACCTTTTTCTTTTCCATACATTGAAGATATAGTTATTACTCTACCTTCTTTTTTATGATATGATATAAATTTATCAATCAAAGTTTTCATAATACCATAATTCTTATACATACATTCATCACTATCATCAAAGTTAGATGTTCCCATTCCACCAATATTATTTATAAGAATATCTATCTCAGGGAATATGTCTGGTATATCTTCCATTAAATCCACTCCTTCACTTCTACTCCAACTTATAACCTTTACACCTTCTTTTTCTAAGGCTTTTTTGATAGCCAAACCAATACCTTTACTTCCTCCTGTTATTAAAGCTCTCTTATTTAATAAGTTTAAGTCCATCAATTTTAACCTCCTTTGGTAAACAATAAAGTATTCCTCTGTAAGTTAGTCTAGGACAACTCCAAGCATATTCTAAGTTGTCTAAAGTTTCAGCATCTAAATTTAATCCTGAGTCTATAATATCTTTATAATTTAAAGTAACAGGATTACAACTTGATAATTCATTTGTATAAAATTTAAAATTAGGGTTTATGTTTAATAAATCTTTCTTTAATAATTCAAAGTCTAAAGGCTGTCCATCATAAGTAATATGTCCTAAATTATTATCAAAATCATGTATAATTATTATAGCATTTTTTTGCCCTTTTAAAGCCTTGAGTTCATCTAACACTACAAATTTTTTATTCTTCGGAAGTTCAGGGTCATAAAAATGAGCATCAAGATAAAATATAGTTTTTGGACTGTTACTAAATTTATTTAAAAATTTAGTACTATCAGATTTATAACAAAATACATTATCATATTTATTTAATCTCTCATTTGCTTTATTCCAATATTCAAGAACCTTTTCACAAGTAAAAACAAACTTAAAATTTTTACTATGAAGTTCAGCATTAATACCCATAAAGGTCCCTGTTTCTATAAAATTATCTACTTTAAAAATATCTCTTATTTTCTTTATATGTTCTATTGCTGATTTATCTGTCCAACTCATTTTTTAAACTCTCCTACTTTCCATTCTTTTCTCATGTAAGTATAAGCATCTTGCTTTAATTGCTCGAAATTACTAACACGTTCGTGTTCATGGGCTTTGTT
>JAQTYS010000094.1 GCA_028688175.1 Methanothrix sp.
CTCTTTGCGGCCCGGATCGCCGGGACTGGAGGGCGCCAGAACCTGGGCAGATTTCACGCCTGTAATTATGGCCATCAGCCTCACTTTTCCTGTAAAATCGGGCCGAATTCTCGCTCCCCAGATGACATTGGCCCTGGGGTCCAGCTCCTGAGTGAGTGCTCCGGCGATGGCGGCAGCTTCCTTCATGGTCATATCCGGCCCGCCGGTCATGTGCAGAAGGCAGGCCCCGGCTCCCCGATAGTCCACATCTAGAAGTGGATTTTTCAGAGCCGTGCGCACAATTTTCTCCGGGCTGCTCTTCATCTTGCCCTCACCCACAAACATGAAGGACGCGCCCCCTGACCTCATGATGGTGCAGACATCGGCAAAATCCAGATTGATCAGGGACGGAGTCGTCAGGGTCTCGCAGATGCCCTGCACGATCTCGGCGATGATCTGGTCGACAACAAAAAAGGCGTGCTGGAAAGGCAGATGGGGCGCGCATTCCAGGAGGCGGTTGTTGTCCATGACAATTGAGGTGTCGGCGTAGCCGGAGAGCGCCTCCAGTCCTTCTTCAGCCACAAAGATGCGCGCCCTCTCCAGGTGAAAAGGCGTGGTCACCATAGCCACCACAATTGCGCCTCGCTCTTTGGCCAGGCGGGCCACGACAGGGGCTGATCCAGTCCCAGTGCCCCCGCCCAGGCCCGCGATCACAAAGACCAGGTCGGACCCCCGCAGCATGCTATCCAGCTCCGCCTCGGCCAGCTCCGCTGCTTTTCGGCCCACCTCTGGATCGCCGCCCGCGCCCATGCCCCTGGTGAGCTTCTGGCCGATGAGTATCTTCTCGTCCGCCTGGGCAGTGTTCAGATGCTGGTTGTCGGTGTTGACGGCCACAGTCTTTGCGCCTGTTAGGCCCATCCTGGCCAGCCGGCTCACAGTGTTACTACCTGCTCCCCCGCAGCCGACGACCAGGATCTTGGGCATGCCAAAACCCTCTTCATATTCTCTGGACTCACGTAGATCTGACTGCAACTCTCTATTTCCCCCTCATTGCTAGCTTAATTAAATCGTGATATAAGTTAATAATTATTGCGGATAGGTGGCTGAACGCCTCAAAGTCATTTGAAGACGATGAGACTGGCGACTGATCTACATCTCTCTGCTTTCTACAAGCACCTCCAATCCCCTAAGTTTAAATCATTTAAAGAACCATATTCAGCTGATATGTTCTGTGAATACATTCATGCGGCGCTGTGCAAAGCAACTTATGAGATCATTGAAGACGAAGAACCATTTTATGGAGAGATTCCAGAACTGCGAGGTGTATGGGCCATCGGAAAAACTCTGGAAGAATGTCGTGAAAATTTAAAAGGAGTTGTCGAAGGCTGGATCGCTTTGAGGTTGAGGTTGGGGCTGGCTATTCCTCCTGTCGGCGGGCATACCATAGAAACGCCCAGCAGGGTTGAGGCAGTTGTCTAGGATAACAAATGTCTCCTGGAATGAGCTTGTAAAGCGACTTCGGGAACTTGGCTTTGAAGGACCATATCTCAGCAGCGGCCCACATCCTTACTTCATGAAACGAGTGGATCTTACTGTTGATCTGCCCAATCCACACAAACAAGATATCGGCATTGGCCTCCTCATGAAGATACTGAAACAGGCAGAAGTCAGCCGCGAAGAATGGCTTTCTACTGGGTGAAAATCGCAAGGTGCTTTTCTCGCGAGGTTTCGATGTCGTTACTACGGGGCGCAGACGATCTGGCACAGTTCATCGCCGCGAACTACTCTGGTCGCGTGGTCGAGGTGGGGGCGGGCTATGCCGCGGAGGTAGCCCTGGGGCTGCAAGCGCGCGGCCTGGATGTGCTGCTCACCGATAAAGAGGAACGGCTTCTGGGCGGCCTGAAGGTGGAAAAGGACGACATATTCTCGCCCCGCCTGGAGCTGTACCGGGGGGCAAGCCTGCTCTACTCCATCCGCCCGCCTCTAGAGATGCAACTGGCCATGGGCGTGCTGGCTTCGCTGATCGGCGCGGATGTACTGGTCAGGCCGCTGATGGACGAGGTGGCGCAGCTGCCGGGCTTCGCCAGGCGGCTGGTCAATAGCGGGGAGGCGAGGTTCTACCTGTTTTCGGGGAGAGCGTAGCATTTTAGTGGCTTGCTCTTTGGCTTAAATGCACAAATGAGTGAGGGGGCCATCAGAGGTGCGCCCAGATTCGTGGGTGCTGAGACAGCTACGAAATTGCCCGGAAGAGGGAATAAATGCTATGGGATTTGGCGCTGGCCAATTGCATGCGGGGAATGAAATCCCAACTAACCTTACAAAGATTTATCATCATATTTTGCCATCCATACCAGTGGTAGCAATTCGAATAGGTTTGCAGGCTATTTCTCAATTGGCTTCGCATCATCTTTTTGAATGCCGTATTTTATTAATTCGGTAAAAATGAGGTCGTTAGAACCAATCAACTCATCATTTAAGTGATATACTGCTTCTTTGATCTTGGATAGCTCCATCTCTATTTCGCCTTTTTTCTCTTCGTTAGGCATATTTGAGGACTCAAGGAGCTCCTTTAGGAGATCTGTACGCAATTTGAGAATCTCTTTTTCAGATTTAAAGGCTTTTATTCTTGCTTCTAGTTGTTTTTCTATTTCCTTCACATTTTGCGTCTCATTATTGAGATCCCTAATATTTTCGTCCAGGCGGCTAATTTGGACTTGTAAGGGTTTCTTGCCATCCATTGCCATCTTTGCAAGATCATCCCTGTCGGATTGTACCACGTTTTTTGCCTGTTCATCCATCTTATCAAGCTCAATCTGCAATTTGTACCTTTGCAGATCCAGTCGCTTCTTGGCGATCTCTACTGTAGGTACGCGTCGTTTTACTGTTTGTAATAGCTCTAACTGTTTTTCGTATAATATTTCCGAAGTCTCGAAGGGGTTCTCAATTCTGTTCAAGATTCCATCTATCTTTGATGTTAACATATTGCTAATGCGAGACTGAAAGCTTGGATCATTTTCGAGTTTGTCGCTGAACTCGTTTCAAATTGATCGCGTAGGCTCAGCAATGGCCATCAAAGATGATGACATTGTTAACATCAGTTCTAACAGGTCTTGGTTTCCATCATCTGAAAAGGCTATTGCTTTAGATGTTTCCCAGAAACATCCAAGTCGTTTAACGCTCTTCTTAAAAGAATTATCTTCAAACCAGCGATCCCAAGGCAGGGTGAGCCAATGGTTTGGATATTCAATTTTACTTATGTTTAATCGACGTTCAATTAAATCTTGATGCAATTTATTAAAAATTGCAGCGTCATTCCAGCTACCATCATTACTGAGCCCCTCAGAGACTTCATGCAGATAGTCTCGGGTTTCTTTCTGCCATCCGCCGTCAAATAACTCTTTCGCTAGCTCAGGCCATCGGATCGACCACGCAACCCAAATTGCTAATCTCTCAAGATTGAGCCCCTCCTCCTCCACATCAGCCATAATCTTTTTCCTGAAAAGCCCCTTCTCATGGCAAATATAGGCCGTAAGTCTGAACTGATTTATGAATCGCTTGAGCTGCCGAGGGTTGTTTTGCAGCAGGCTTGCGCCTGTCAAAATCGACTGGCTTACATCATCACTACTGTAGCTGGCGATATCTTGCATTCCGGCTAGATCGTTCTGGAGAAACTTATCTAATTTTTGCATAGACCCTTCGAATGCAGCTCCGATGGTGCTTTTATCGATGGGTTCTAATAAAGCGATGGGTTGAGTGGCTTCATTTGATGGCTCTGAATTCGAATCAAGGTTTTTAGGTGCAGAAGAGGGTTGAGTCTCAGGTACACCTATAACACTACTACCCCTGTTTGATAAGTTAGAGTTTATTTTTTTATAATGAATAATGGATATGGCTAGTTCGTTGAGAGATTCCATGGTAGTCTTGGGAATATGAAAGTTGATCTGCACAATCTTATCGAGGAATAGCCTGCCAGGGGATACAACGTCCATATTTTCCTCTTTAATTTTCTTGAAAAGAGCTTTATACTTAATCTCAATACTAGCCACAACTGCAGTAGAATCCATACCGATGACGAAAACACAACCTGGGCTATCAAGGAACTGGTTTATTGCAAGGATTATATCCGCAGCTTTGGGTGGCTTGCATCTATCCAAATCATCGATAAATATTACTAACTTTGCAGGTTTCCAGCCAATAAGTGGAATGGTAGCGATTGAGACAATAGCCTCAAAGTCCTTTTGAAAGCTGCCAATGAAACCTATCTTCTCCTCATAGTTGGGTTTATCAACAAGGCTCTTCGCAGAAATTTGGAACGGGTTATTTAAGATTGATGAATATTGCTTAAATCCCCATACTAATGCCCCAATGAAAAACATTAGGTTCCATATCCAAGGATTATCTGTGATTATGGGCTGAATAGGCATCAGGGATAAAAAGTCCTTTATCTGAAGTAGGACCTCTTTAAGAACCCCGCTGCTATTTGGGTCTTTAGAACCAATCGCGCCTATATTGACGGACAAAGCTGCTAATAGTAAGATAATTGGCATAAAGACATCAAATATAACGATCCGAATAGCTCGCAATGGAGAGAAACGCTTCCAAGTGAGTCGGAACCAGAAGAGCACCCTTTGGAGCGGACCATACCTCTTTTTCAGATTGTCAATAACCGTCAGTGCCATAGCTGCCCAGAGCATTTCCTCTTGGTCAAACTTCCAAGCATTGAACCATATGGTTGGCAAGGAAGACGAAATCATCGGAGAATGTCGTTTTCCAATCCATGCCCAGAACTTGGCCCAGGTGGACCAGGTCTTTATCCTCTCTTCCGAAACAGCCGAAGGATCCCAATTCAGGCCTTTTTCAATTTCCTCGAGTTTAGTTCCCTTCCCATAATTTGCCATTTCTGCGATTCGAATCAGAACCTTGCCAATGAGCCAAAAAGGAATTGTAAAAAGATAAAGGAAGCACCACAAGATCCAGATCATCGAATTACGCACATTCGATGTAAGAGTCTGATTAGGATCTAGCTCGGTTTTTAGCATCTGCATCAATGAAGTTTTCCCTGTTCCCCAATGGCTGTCTATTCCAATTGTAAGAGGTGTGGCTGTATCCTGTGACGCAATAAAATCTCTAAGCGCTCGTATGTATATATTGAATCCTAGCTTATCATCTTTGAGAAGACTGATTGGAAGATCGCAAATTGCATTCCTATCAAGTGCCTCTGGTGCAATCTTTCGTAAGACCGAATCGATGCGCGAACCAATCGAAATTGAATCCTTTTGTCCTTCTGTCTTTTCTTCCTTTGGTCTTTCTTTTTGATCCTCTAAATTTGATCTAACTGTATTTAATTTAATACCGTATATACTGATCTGTGATAATTGAGAGGCAAGATAATCTGACGGAGCTATATAACCGATCCAATCATTTTTGGAGTTTCCTAATTCGATTCCCATACCGATGAAACATTTCCATTGCTCATCCCATATAGGTGTGCCAGAGAATACCGGTCCGAAAGAATGAATTGAATTAATTTTAACCTTAAGCCAGCGATTATCTTGTGGTTCTAGTAATGTTCCATTTATCCAATCTCCTGGATCACTCAAACCAGATGGAACGTATGCCCAAAATCGATGACCCCAAAGTTGATCCGCAAATTTTTCTTCAGTTAATAAAGCAATAGGTTTTGTATCTATGGGCAAGTCATTATCTAATCTCAAAAATGCTCTATCTGATCCACCTCCTGAATTACGTGAAGCTAAATAATTATTATGTGCCGTGTATATTTCTCTTGATTTAATGAATGGAAAGTCGATATGAAAAACATGCCCTAGTTGTTCATGAGTAGTGGTTGGAAAATCATCCTTTAGTCCCATTGCTTGGGCGATTACATGTGCGGTAGTTAATATTAGCGTTTCATCTATTAGAAATCCGGACCCAACAATTTGTCCGTTGTCATTGAAAATGCGGACAACTGATTGAGATAAGTAATCTATAAAATCATTAGGTGGCTCTAACAGAGATTCTTCTTGGTGTTTATTAGCATTTCCCATTGCATCATCGTCTAATGGAGAAGATCGTCTCAAAGCTACTAATAAATCATTTATTGCTTTTGATGGATCTTGCCAATACCGGTATATTCCTCTATCCAAGACCATCTCTGCAATTCCTTCGAGGTATGCCCCATCTTCCATTTGGACTCCGAAGATGTGCAAGTCAAGCCGTTGTGCGGAATCAACGAGTCTATTTGGCCATCCACTACCAACTAGCTTTGTGGTTCCACACAGGACTATCGATCCGCCCTTTTTTAGGACTTTTGAGAAATCTACTGCCAGTTCGCCTACAGGAACAACACTCTTTTGCACTACATCAAAGCCTGCTTTGCTAATAGGATCCGCTAGTTGCTCTGCAAGCTGTTCTTCATCTGCATGCAAAATTAGTACTGTTTCCGCCATGCTATTGCCTCGAAGCCTCTAAGAGATCCGCCATAATACCCATGAAGTCATAGAACTGCCCAAGTATTTAGTATCTTTGACTTCTGGGTTTTCTAACCTAAATCGCGATAGAAAAGGTATCGACTGCAGGATAATTATATAATGTCTAATTTCGCGGATTTTATCATTCTTGTTCTTTCCAATGACAAATAATAAATATATCACTGATACCTTATTATCATATCATCAATAACTGATACTATCTATCACTGATACCTTTATAAACCTATCAGTAAATAGTGATATCACACATGAAGGAGACCTCACCCTACAGCCCCGAGCTTATCCGTCTGCTGCGCACACAGCTTGGACTTAGCGACCGCGCTGTAATGAGGCCGGAGAGCACAGTTAAGGATTCCTACCCCATTTTGTTTGACCTGATCATAGAAGACGCCGCCAAAACCTACATAGTCGAACTGAAGCGCGTCGTGCGCCTCGATTCACTTTCTCATCTCGGCTTTCTCAAGCTGCTCTTGAAAGATAGCGCCGTTGACGCTTCAGATATCACTTTCGTCATAGCAGGAAAACGAATAACTCCGGAAGCTATGGACGCCGCAGAAAAGACCGGCATTCAATTCATCAAGCTGCCTGCTGATTTGAACCTGGAAGAAGGCCAAGGCAAGCCCGGCACCATACCCGTGAAACTCACATCCCCCAAGTCCTGGCAGGTTATCTCACATCTCCTCAAGATGAAGGAGGCTTCCATCCGGCAGCTTTCCATTGCATCCAGGGTATCCTATGGCTGGAGCTATGCAACCGCAAAGGCTCTTGTTTCCAAAGGGATCGCATCAGACGCAGGAGGCCGTCTAAGGATCATTGATATCAATAAGCTCATAAACGGCATCGCATGGGAACGCCCCTTCGAGAGGCTCTTTGCCCAGGAGATTAAGATCGCTGCCAATAGCGCCATTGAGCTTGCCAGAGAAATTTGCCTCGTATGCGATGAACAGCAAATTGCCTGTGCATTTACCAGTTTCACAGCAGGTGAGATTTACACAGGCTATAGCGCAAGGCACGACTCAGTGTACCTGTATCTTGAGAAGAAAAACATCCCCGAGCTTGCCGAAATGTTTGACGTGCCAACCCAGGGAGATATCGCAGTGCGAATCTATGCTCCAGATCGTGATGTGTTCATGGATCGCAGGGCTTTCTCGGTTGAAGGTCTTTGGCTTGCCTCACCGTCAACGGTCCTGCTTGATTGTGCTGGCCAGGGATACGCTGGCCGCGACCTGACGCAAAAACTGGTGGAAATCTATGGCCAATTATAGTGTCCCGAAAACGATAATTAGCGCATCCCGTGAGGAACTTATCGAGATATTTCACTGGGTGCAAGCCCGTGAGAAGGACAATCCCATCACAGTTCTGGTTGGAGGCTGGGCGGTTTACTGCTATAATCCCTGGTATGGATCTGTGGATATCGATCTTGTCACCAACAACAAAACCCGCCAGCGCCTGATGAAGTACCTGAGGGATGAACGCGGATTTGTTCCTCAAAGAGATGCGATGGCTCCGACCACCGTTGTGAAAACTATCCGGGAAGGAAAGATCTTGATTGATTTCGGATCACGTGAAGATATCTGCAACTTTGAGGGAAGGGATGAACAATGTCCATTCTCGCTTCTTGACGGTCGCACAACCACAAGGAAGGTCAGCCCAGGTTTTTTCGTGACGGTGCCTGATAGGACACTGCTTATGATTTTCAAGCTCAAGGCAACATGGGACAGGTCATTTCGGATCCAAAACAAAACATCGAGCGACGAAGAATGGGAGAGGGGTAAGCTGTGCAAGGACCGTGCAGATATTCTCGCACTACTTGACCGGAAAGCAGGTGGGACAGAGACTGATATCTCGTATTTAGGTGAGCGGCTCAATGAGTATTCATTCCTGAAGGAAATGCTTCGAGAGATTCCCTACGATAGTGATGCAATCAAAATGTATCGCAGGATGAATCAAAAGGAAGCCCTTGAACATATTGAAAGATTGCTCCTGCTTGCGCGATAAAATAATAGCATAGTAGTAGGATGGGCCAAACTCTTACGATCTCCCTTCGAGCTTGCAATTTGCCGCCTATTTGCATTTGTCTACTTAATTGAAACGCGCATCCGATTGGGAAACCAAAGAATGTATGGGAGAGCCTTCAAGATTTATCTAACCTGTAAGATTTGAGGCCTCTCGGAGGCTCCTATATGATGATGGTATTTTTAAATATTTAAATTTAATTAAATCCGCATTGCATCATTATTGATAAAGGATATGATTTATAAAATAATCCTCTGCAATGTGAACCGGGCGCCGGAGGTTTGAAAAAGATCACTTTGGTTTTTTGCGTGAAACCGGATCCGGTTGAATCTCACGCGAAGCTTTGATTGGGCAAGTCCTCGTGCCACGAATAGTATAAATATTTTGAGTGGAATATAACACTACTATGAGCGAAGCCCAAGATAGAATTAAAGATCAAGCCGGTCCTTGCGGCATCGTCTGTGTTTCCTGTCCCCTGGGAAGCGGCGTTGTAGCCGAGTGCGCAGGCAGAACGAAAAAGAACATTGTGGACTGCCGGATTCCTATGTGGTCTCCCTTTGTGCCGGGGGGAGAGGTTATCGACTGGGCAGCAGTTGACAGGGGCCTGGACTGGATGGAAAAGTACGCCGTTTGTGCCGGTTGCGGCAATGGCGGTGGCCCACCCGATTGCACCATCAGGATCTGTGCCCGGGAAAGAGGATACGAGCTATGCAGTTCCTGCCAGGACCTGGACTCCTGCACCAAGTTCGAATGGCTGGAGGGACACGGATCAGAGCTGAAAGAGAAGCTGAAGGAGAATCGCGGCTTATCCAAAGAGGAGTATATCAAGAAAATGATGAACCAGATGCCCTGGGAGGCTTAGAGGTATCTTAAAACCGATCATCATTTTCAAATGCGATCATTTTTTATTGCCGATCACGTCCGGAGAAAATTGACGCGACAAAGAAGACCAGCCCCCCAATTGCCAGCAGCCCGATAAAGAGTGGAGCATATGGATATTTGTCCTCTGAAGCTGATGGGGCAGTCTGGTTGGACGATGAGG